>JAQVWB010000004.1 GCA_028698695.1 Syntrophomonadaceae bacterium
CTGGGCCGCCGCATGGAAAGGGATGAGGATTTCCGTCGGAAAATGAACGATTACGCGCAGCGGCGCGATACAGCAGTCGATATTCTTGAAACAACGGTAGATGCGGTCGATTATGGAATGGCGATAGGTGAAGTGGTGGTTCCGGGCGGAAAGACCGTATCCGCAACTTATAAGGGTATCAAAAATATAGGTGAAACCGTTATGGAAAAAGGGACAAGTGTAGGCTCTGTGGTCGAGGGTGTTATAAAAGGCGGCACCGAAGCTGCAACCACCGTGATGGATTCAAGTATCGGCAAGGCGGTTACCACCATCGGCGGCACGGTGGCCGGAGAAATAGCCGGAGCTGTCAATGATGGCGAAGATATCACTCGCGCAACGGCGGAAGGCCTCGTAAAAGGAGCCGGTAATGCCGCCATAGGTGCAATCAGCGATGCTGCCGGTGACGCTGTAAAAGGTGGGCAAGCCTCTGAAGCTGCGACAAAGATTACTGAAACCGCTTTTGGTAAGGAAGTTGTTGAACCACTGTACGATGAGGCGTTTAAAAAAGATAAATAATCGCTTCCGGTTTTGTAAGCAGTAATGAGAAAAACATAACAGAGGAGGTAACATGATGAAAAAGTATATGTCTTTATTTTACGGCTGAGAACGTAAACATCCATGTGACAGCTACTTTTGACGGTATTACCTATGACGGCTGCAAGACCGATTAAAAATCCGGCTCAATCAAATGATTTTAAGGAGGTTCATTTCATGAAAAAGACATTGATATTATTATTGTCGTTAGCATTGATTTTCACCCTCGCCGCCTGCGGCGAAAAGAGCGGCGGCGGATCACCGTCAGAAAATTCCGCACCGGCTCAAAAGCAAGAAGCTAAGGTATATGGAATTGGAGAAGCGGCGGAGATAAACGGGCTTTCCATCACAATTGACAAAGTGGAGTCGCCCGACCCGGATATATTCATTAATAGTGCCGATGACGGCTTTGCTTATATGCAAGTTTACTATACTTTTAAAAACGTCTCTGATGAAACGATACAAGCGCCGGCGAACAACAGCATTTACATTGTTTATAAAGAGGGTCCGACTGGTGATGATTGCGATATGACATCGCAGGATGATTCAGATATTATTCCTGGTAATAAAGACGGAATGTACCGTAGATCAAACATCAATGAACTTGCTCCTGGCGAGTCCGCAAGCGGCTGGATGATGTATCAGCGCCAGGCTGATAAGCCGGAGGTCATAATGCACTATTATTCGAGGTTTATCAACGTACCGGCCGAGCTTGTATTTGAGTTTACGGCTGAATAGTCTGATGCAAATTTATTTCACCAGCAATTTATAAATTAGAACTTCACATATATTCAAAAAAGGAATCAAACAGCGGTTTTGTCCTGCTGGTTGATTCCTTTTTCATACTACGGGTATAGGTTTAGTTTTCCGTATTTAGTTCGCTTTTCATAAATGTCCGTATAACACCGTGGACTTGGGCGAGGTATTTTTATAAGCACTTAACCGTTAAGCGGCTTTGGCAGCCTGAGCAGCTTTGGTCCATGGGCCAAAAGGTGCTCCAACTGGAAGTACGGTAATTCCATAATGAGAATTTAAAACCGTAGCAGCAGAACCATAGAATGATGCCATGGCAATACCAAATTCTGCATAAGCAGCCAGCATATGAAAAGCGTGAGCGGTTGATTCGCTGCTTACCCAGCCGATCGTACTCATGAACAGGCCCAGGAATAATAAATCAATCAGGAAAAAGATTATAAACAGTACTTTATTAGCTCCCATGGCTCCAATGGTCATATAAACTGTGAAAATAAAGTAACCCAGGAAAGCAAAGCCCATTTGGCGAGCATCAAAAGCGACACCATTACCCCATAAACCAGTTGAAATCATCCAGCTGAAAGCCATGGCAAACCAGAAAAAGCCATATCCACAAAAGGCGGTAGCACCAAAAGTATTATTATGTTTGTAATCCAGAAATCCTGCCAGAAACTGAGCTGATGCTCCTAAAAAAAGTGCCCAGGGAATAATATAAGCAGTTCCCTCGGTAATACCTAATTTGGCTGAAGAGGCTACCAGAGTTACGATAGCCAGGCCTAATAAACCCAATGGAGATGGATTGGCAACCAACTCCTGAACATGTCCCGTTACTTTAATTTCATTGGAATTTGACATATTACCCTCCTATTAATGATTCTTTAAATAAACTTAATGTTCACAACCCTTTGTTAAGTTCCCTTATCCCCCCTTATAAAATGAATATGTGAAAAATATCTTAAGTTGTCAGGATTAATTCCACATTAATAATCATATTCCTGTTAATTTAATAATTTTAGACAAATTGACAGGAATATAAATATAGCGCAAAATGAATTTTGATGGCATCAATACCTTTAAGAGCCGAATAATCGGAATTTGGTATGGGTATAATAGTTGCGCCAATATTTCTACTTTTCCCTATGGCCTTTAACTTTTGGGGTACAATTATTATAATGATTAAAATACCATGTCAATTCCCCGGCTAAAGGGTAATGAGTATAAACGGTCGAGGTAAAAAATTTTAAGGAGGTAATTTTAGAGTGGCTTCAAATTTTCTTTATGCGACTCGAGATCATCGGTTTATCCTGAAAGAATGGTTGGATGTTGAAAAGGTGCTGAATTATGATGCGTTTAAGGATTATTACGGTGTAGATGATATTGATATGATCCTGGAACAAGCATTAAAAGTAGCCCGTGAAGTTGTTGCCCCCGGCAGAGATGATAATGATGCCATACAGGCACAGTTTAATGCGGGTCAGGTAACCGTTCCCCAGTCATTCAAAGATGCTTACTGGTTTGTTCAGGAAAACGGATGGGGTGCCAGCAATGAAAACCATCATTATGAGGGCAGACTCCCTCAAGTTCTGTTCCGTTCCTGCGGTGAATATCTGGCTGGAGCCAATGCAGCTCTGATGCCCTATGTTTTGGCTACTGCTGGTGCTGCGGGCCTCGTGGCAAATTTCGGCAGTGAAAAGGTCAACACGCTGTTCAGAGAAAAAATGTACAGCGGCGAATGGGCTGGAACCATGTGCTTAACTGAACCCAATGCTGGTTCTGATGTTGGTGATTTGTTGACCAAAGCCTATCCTACCGACCAGGAAGGCGTATACAAAATCAAGGGAACCAAATGTTTTATTACCGGTGGACAACAGGATATTACCGAAAATATTGTTCATCTGGTATTGGCCCGTGTAGAAGGAGCAAAGCCTGGAACCAAAGGAATATCCTTGTTTGTTGTACCCAGAGAATGGGTTGATGATGATGGAAATATTCAGGAATTTAACGATGTAAATTGTGTGGGTATTGAACATAAGATGGGCATAAAAGGATCAGCAACCTGCGTTATGGCTTTTGGCGAAGAAAACATTTGCCGCGGATTTATTCTAGGTAATCCGCCGGATGCTGAAGGCAAAGCCGAAGGTATGGCACAGATGTTCCAGATGATGAATGGTGCCCGTATGGAAACCGGACATGCTGCTGTGTCTGAAACTGCCGTTGCTTATCATAATGCTGCCGCTTATGCAGCCGAGAGAATCCAGGGTCGTCCGATTACCAATCCCCGTGCTGATCGTATGCCTATTATCAAGCATGAAGATGTCCGCCGTATGCTGCTGGATCTGAAAGCACACCTCGAAGCTATGCGGGCTCTGATTTTCCAGACCTACTATTATTTTGATATTCTTGAAAATACTCAGGATGCCGAGGAGAAGAAGCTTATACAGGGTCTGATTGATGTAAACACCCCTATTGTTAAAGCCTACTGTTCCGATAAATCCTGGGAACTCTGTGCGGAAGCTATGCAGGTATATGGCGGTAATGGCTATTCAGAGGAATATCCTGTGGCTGAACTGGCCAGAGATGTAAAAATCTATTCCATCTGGGAAGGAACCAACTATATCCAGTCCATGGACCTGGTAGCCCGTAAATGGATGATGGGCAAGGGAAGTGTGTTTGCCAATTGGCTGTCACTGATAGAGAACTTTGCGGTTGACAATGTTCAGGTAGCAGGGTTTGAACGGGAAATGGATATTCTGAAAAGAGCAGTAGCTTCCTATCGTGAAATTCAGAATACGATTGCCGGTTATGTTATGAATGGCAAAATTAATATGATGCCGATTTATGCTACACGCATACTGCATGCTACCGGTGAATTGTATTGCGGAAAACTGATTATGGAGCAGGCTCTGATTGCCCAAAAGAAGATTGATGAGCTGGGAACCGATCATCATGATTATGCTTTCTATAATGGCAAAGTCAACGCTGGCAAATATTATGTGAGAAATATTGTTCCCAATGTTTTCCGTACTGAGGAGATTGTTAAAGAGGGAGATACTTCAGTTCTGGATATTGCAGAAGAAGCATTTCTGATCTAATTAATTTGCCCTATGAACTGGGTCCCCCCTGGTTCTATTTTACACAGGCTGTCTTGATCATACTTTTTTTAGGTGCAGCAAAAGGTCAGGACACCTGTGTATTTTTTATTTGTTTTTACCATTTAAGGAAAACCACTGCCAAGAGATATACTATGGCGGTTTGGATGTATAAATATTCCGTCACCAGGATTACGCATGGTAAACACTGATTTATTAACTTGAGGTCCGCTATCAGTATGATAACGGGCCTTTTTTAACCGGCTGGAAAAAAAACAAAAAAAAGCCGTCCTATTCCGGACGGCGGTGCTCATATAATAGTTATTAATCAGAGAGTGATATTATGAGCCCATAGTATTTTGGAAGGGAAAGGAGCATCAGGCTGACAATAAAGCTAATTATCAAGTTCATAATTAAATTAACTGTTGTTTTGATTTCCCGGTCAGTTGACAGGAAGTTATTAAATCTTAAAGCGGGATGAATACTGATTGGAAACCTTATTGACTAACCTGATAACAATTTATGAAGCTGAGGGGGGAAAGGTGACAGATGGGGGAAAGATTTTATAAAATTGGTGAGGTAAGTGAATTACTGAACATTGAACAACATACTCTGCGCTATCTGGAAAATTCCCTGAAGCTCAAAATACAACGGGATGAACGCGGTGATCGTCAATATAGTGAAACTGACCTGGATACATTAAGACTGGTATTGCAGTTAAAGAATCGGGGCTTGAATACAACTGCTATTCGCATGGCTTTGGAAAACAGTTCTGAAGTTGATAATGCAAATGAAGATGAGCAATCGGGTGAGGAAGAAACTGAAAAGCTGCCTGCACGAGGTCCAGTTGTAACCATAGAATTTGTAGAAGCCATTTCGGCTGTAAAACGGATTGCTGAACAAAATGAGACTCTGGTTGAACAAAACCGGTTATTGGAACAGCGTATACGCAGATTGGAGGATAAACTTGATCGTTATCACCGGGAACGCGATCAAAAGCTGGACGAATTAATCCAGATGTTTAAAAATGAACCTGACGCCCGTAATAAATCATGGTTATCAAGATTGTGGAACAAGTAAGGTTGTCCGGTTGTTATGAAGTTAACAACTGCAAAACGGATAGTAGTTTTAAACGAATGCTGTTATCATCATCATTAGTAAACTTTTCTGATTGCATATCCTCTGCCAGGGCAGGTTGAAAGTAGCGGTAACTGTCAATAATCTCCCAAGCCCATGCATAATTAAGAAAATCATGATTGGTAGCAGCTATAGGAGCTTCTTGCAGCATTAAAGAATTATCTGTACTCAAACTATAATTAGTCAAATCAAAAATAATTTCCAGCGGATCACTTAATTGTTCCGCGTCAGCCTGAAAATCCAATACGGTATCCTGACCGAAGAATCGTTCCAGAACTGACTCCGGGTCATGTTCCTCAACTTCATAAATACGCAGATGAAATTTACCGGTTTCGTTGGCAAGATTAAACGGTGAAGTTAATGGAATGGTGGCAATAGGATAACAGGCATTAATATCCAATTCTAAATTGGCAGTATCAAAAGGCAGATATTCCAACGATTGTTTACCGGAATACATATCCCGTTTTTGTATATAAAATTGAAATGGATAGATAGTTTTTACCCGTGTACTTGCCTGCCTTGCACCCCATAAACTTAGGCCGCGTACTACATTGAACTCTACATCTTCAGGAAAAATCAAAGAGGTGCCCAATAAATCCTGCAGCAGTTTTTGCAGTCCGGGGGTTTTTGATGCCCCACCCATTATTAAAACATGATCCAGCGTCCATTTATCGTTCTGCCATAATCCCAATTGATTAGCGCGATTTTTAACGGTATTGTCAATATAATTATATAAACGGCTAAAGACCGGCTGTAAACGCTGGGCAAATAAATCACGATTAATTTCCAGCGATATGCAGGAATTATTATTTAAGGAGGGTATGGTTGCCTTTACACTGAATTGATGATTAAGGGCAATTTTTACCCGTTCCGCTTCGCGCAATAATTGATAATAGTGGAGACTATGATTAAAGGAGGAGTTAAATAACTGTGACATAATTTCATCTGATTCTTCTTTAAAACCAAGGGGAAAAAATATATTTTGAATGATGGCCTTGTCTATTTCGGAACCGGAAAAAGCATCATGACCCATCTGCAGCTGGGTTTCCAGCAATATCTCCTGTCCATCCCCAGCCAAGGACAAAAAGCTTATATCAGAAGTGCCACCGCCGATGTCGATACTTAATACTTCACCACTCACCGGTTTATCAGTCAGCGAGTTAAAGCCTGACAGGGCTGCCACCGGTTCAGGAAGCAGTGCATGTCTGACAGAGGGGAATACTTGTTTGGCGGTCTGCAGGATGATTCTGCGTGCATTCATGCCAAAATAATTGGGTACGGATACGGTGAGTGAATCCATACTATCTTCAATATTTCGTAAATACTCATTTTTAATAAAAGTGAAATAGCCGGTTAAAATCTCCAATAAAGAATAATTACCCAAATAAAAATTTCGATTTCTTTTTAAAGCCAGTTTAAAAAACGGCCAGGTGACAAGTTCAGCAGGCAGAGATTCAATATCAATATAACCATATAGCAATGATTTCTCAGTTTTATGCAAAGCAGCCAGGGAAGGAATTCTTTCCTCAGGACATAAATTTACAAAGCTATCGTCTTTAATATAACCCAGTTTGGTGTATGAAGTTCCAAAATCAAATCCCACGTGCATATATCATAATCCCTTCTGTTTTACTAACAGTGGTGGCATTTCAATTAAGGTTTCATTATCTGCGCGTATTATAAATAAGTCCCCTTCCTCATGGACTATGATGGGGTCACTTGCCTCCTGGGCTGCATAATGGTGAGGTTCCAATAAGTAATCGTAATCCTGGGGGAAAGGCTGTCCCTTCTCCAAAGGTATGCGTTCAACGCGAACCTGATAATTCTTCCAGTAACGGGAAACATTACGCGGAGCCAGCAATCGTTCCAGATCAGCTTTAATAGTGGCCAGCAGTTGCAGATAATTGTTAATCATCTGATGGGTGCTCAGGTACTGATTCAGCACCTGGGTTGAATGTAACTGTTTATCCTCCAACAGTTCCAAACGAGCTTTTAAAAATGATAATTCCAGATTAACCCGCGTAATTATAGCCGCTAACGGAACGGCTGCTTCTACTCCCCGAGTTTCAGCAGCTTCCTTCAATTGGGGCATAATACGTTCCAATAAAGAAGTTATCGTAGCTTTAAAATAATAAAAATCCGGTTGACCATCTTCGGTCAGGTTTTGCAAAGTCTGCTTTAATTCAGCAGCTGTAGAAGTGGCTAATTCATGCAGTTGATTGATAAATTCTACTGATAGATACATCAGAGTGCTACTGCTATATAAAGATGCTTTTCCTTGCCGGTCTACATAGTAACGGCTTTTTTCCATAACCAGCATTAGATTACTTGACCAGATACTAAATTCTTTAAGCGCAGTTAAAAGGTTTGACTCATCCTGACTAAGCGTGTAAGTCTGCAGTAACTGAATATGGATTAAGAACTGCCGGTAGAGGTGATTCTGATATAATTTTTGCTGAGGGCGGAGATTGAGTTGTAATATCAACTTACCGGTTTCAGTCTTAATTTCTTCAATTATTGGCTTTATGGTTCCCCAATTTACAGTATGTTTCAATAAATCATTCAGTAAATTGCAATTATAATGCAGTTGAGCCAGTACCGTATTATATCTCTCCTGATTAAGAGGATTGTCGAAATTGCTATCAATTATCAACTCAATTAAGGAGGTATAATCCGGGGAACTCAATGCGATTTTAAGCCATTCCTGATCAGCCAGCAATTCTGATATTTGTGTGGTTATAAGCGAAAATTTTTCGAAGGAATGCATTATACTTTTCAAAGCGTATAGCAAGTCAATGCCAAGCCGTTCTCTGTCCCGCGTAATGGCCAGTAAACCTTCATGAGTTTCTGCCTGTGAGGTTCTAAGTAAACTATAAATATTTTTAACCTGATTATAAAGATAGGCATAGCGTTTCAAGTTAGTCAGCAGATCACGTCGAAGTGTTTCTTCGTCATGAGCCAGTTGCAATTGCCGGGTAACCTCTTCATTAATGGTATTGCGATAAATTGGGAACAGGGTTTCATGAAAACTGTTGTAGTAATATTTATTTATCTCGAAAAGATAATGGTCAAGCTTACCGATTTCGTTACGCAAACCAGTAACAGGCAGGTCAACATTTTCAACCTCAATTCGCAATTGCCTCAGATAATTCTCCCATTGATTAACGAAAAAATCAGGATTAATATTGACTTCGCTCAAATTAACACCCCCGTAAGCTTTCCAAATAAAATTTCCCGTCTTGCCGTTTCATCTTTTTTACGAAATAAGTCGGGACGATTTTTCAGATCATAGAATAAGGTTTCGCCATGGTAATAGTCCAATAAACCTGATATTTTTTCAAAGTGTTGGCGTAACGATGAATTAGCCCAGCCGATTTGTTCAGTGACAGCCGGGTTAAAAAATAAAAAACTGGGGACCCAGCGCCATAGTTGGGCATAAGCGGTTAAAACCTGGTTAAAAATCTCTATATCTTGGACCAGATAACCTTTAATCAGCAGTATACGCAGGAACTCCAAAAGCACGAAAGCTTCATGGGGCATGGAAGTTAACCGATTTTTTATGGCCAATATAATTGGCTGCAGGTCTTCTTTATCGGTTGAAATATTATCAGCCATTATAGAGAACAACTCTTTATCCCCAGGATGTTTTTGTTCCAATTGCTGCAAAACTGATTGTACATCATAGGGGAAAACCGAGTTATCTCTGCTGAGGTAATCCAATAATTTAAGATATAAATCCAGATATAACAAAGATGCTTCGTCTGGTAGCAAGCGGGGAAAATATTGTTCATAAATAAGCAGAACATATTGTTTGGGTTGTACCTGTCGAGTTAACAGTGCATGTAGTGGCAGCAATCTGCGTAACTGCTGACTCATATTTTTTACTATTCTTTGCTCGTCCAGTAATGCTACCAATCGATTCTCCTGTTCGTATTCACGATAGACTTTTTTTAAATAGGCAATATTTTCATAAATTAAACCACATTGAAACAAACCCTCCGCAACCAGTAGTTGTTGTATGAAACGTTCGGAACCGTAAGGGTCAGAGAAATTGACCTTTTCACTGGCGGACAATAAATCCAGAGTTTGAACAATAATAACTGATTTATCTCCGTATATGGTGGGATAGGGAAGCCTGCTCTTATCAGCCAATCCATAATAAGCTTGCTGACGTTTATCAATTAATATGGTTTCCTGCTGTTTAAACAACTCTCTTAGTGCGGGATTAGCAGTTCGGGATATTAAATATTGAACCTGGCTCAAATTTAAGTGTTTAAGAATCCTTTGATATTCAGGTTTTAAATCTGATTTATACAGGCGAATTAAAAACTGTAGATTATCAGTAGAAACCACATGGTGTTGCAGATACCAGGGTAAAAACGACCAGAATCTCAGCACCAACCAATCGGGGGCGTTTTGCAACCAATTAAGGGCGGCAGTATTAGACAAGTTATTAATTAAAATAGTAAAGAAATCCGTGTAATCGCTAAAATAAAGGGCACGATACAAAAGATCCAAATCAGCCGCAGTTTCAATTTTCACTTCCTGCACTGATCGGGTACCCTTACGTAAATCATGCCTGAGCATTAATTCCTGTTCCCAAAGCAGAAACAGATTATTGGTGTTATTAATATCAGTACTGCTTAAATTCATAGCTACCCCTTTTTGGAAATTCATTTACCGTAAAAAACCAGATTCAACAAAAAACAAGCCTGGTTGGCTTTCTCAATATCGGGCTCGGTAAGGAAAATGTAATAGTATATAGACTTTTGCTTATTGGTAAAAATACCTCCCAGCTGGTCATCACTAATTACTTCAATACGATCTTCAACCGCTTTATTTCGTGTCAGATAACGATAAGTTTGTAAACGACTCACAAAGGTATAGCGTGCCAGGCGTTCAAAATGATTCTTTAAACCAATTTCTTTATAGGGGTTGGCTTCCTCATATTTGAATACTGCCGCCCCGCTTCTTGACCTGGGTAGAGAAAGTGGCTTTTGTAAACAAGCATGTAACGATTTGTGTAATTGCTGAAGCAAAGCATAATCATAATTAAGACAATGATTTAAAAACGGATACAGTGCAGGCGGAAATGAGGCCATGGATGCAGGCAAATCGAAAAGTTTTTCAATGGCCTCATGATTTTTGGTTAAATACTCATACAATTCATCCAAACCTACCGGAAAAGGAGGCAGATAAATTGCATAGGCAGTGTAAAGAATACCGGCATATTGCTGGTGGAAGACGGTATAGGAGGCAAAAGAATCATTGCCCAGTTGTTCAATGTAATTCATTAACTGTCGGTATTCTTCGTCATTAATGTATTGACCCTGTTTTATTTTTTTGAATATCCTGCGCATAGCCACCTGCTATTTTTCTATTATTTTATCGTAACTGCCTCCAAGGTTAAAGCTTTGCTTAATTTTTGCTGCTAATAATGATGCCTGTGGTAAAATATTGGTATAGGGGGGTGATATTGTTGAAAGTTGAGGATTTAATGACCCGGGAAGTTATTTCCATAAATGATCGGTTGTCGATTGAAGAAGCTTTGCAAAAAATGCATGAACATGGTATACGCAGGCTTCCGGTTACGGTAGACGGTAAATTAGTGGGGATGATTGTAGAACATGATATTGAAAAAGCTATGAGAAGACCGGGAGTTATTCCCCAGACACCAGTTGATTGGATTATGACTAAAAAAGTAATAACTGCTAATGCTGATGAAGAGATATCCATTGCTGTGCAGAAATTAATTAAAAATAAAATAAGTGGTCTTCCGGTAGTGGAAGGGGACATATTAATTGGTATTATCAGTGAAACGGATATACTAAAAGCATTTATTGATTTAATAAGAGAACCTGCGTCAACATCTTTATGAGTACCATTTCTTTAAGTATGAGGGTGATATAAATTCTTAAAAGTGTGCGTTTATTGGTATTGCCCCTGATTGGTTTATTACTGCTGTTGGCCATTGGCTGGGAAAACCGGGAGCTTTTTAATGACCGTGAGGCAGTAATGTATATGTATATAGAAGGAGTTAAGGCCGGAGAATTAGGATATGGTTTAGAAGGCTGTTACTCAAATGGAATTTCATTTGCTGATTTGGAACCGGGGGATATTGTATTGGGGGGTTATCCGGATTGTGCTTATGGCAGGTTTTCTCATGCCGGCTTATATATTGGAAATGGTGAAGTAATTGAAAGCTATATTGATCAGGGAGTAACCGTACAATCCCTGGATCATTACTGGAATTATTCCGAGATATGTCTGTTGCGCGTAAATGTTTCCCAGCTTAAGAAACAAAATGCAGTACAATACCTGCAATCCCACCTGGGCGATGTTTTTTATCCGGTTGCTTTCAAATCCGGAGACCGCATCTGGAATTGTACCAAAACTATCTGGAAAGCTTATATGGAACAGGGAGTTTCGTTACATGACAGCAACGATTTATGGGTCGCTCCGGAACAGTTTTATTATAGTCCCTATACATCAGTAATTCGGGAGAAAAGTGTAAAATGGGAATAGAATCATCATCAAGATTTTATCAGCCGGTAATCAGGTTGTATATTATTCAAATAGGTGCATTTATAGCCGTTTGGCTGGGTTCATATTATCCGGATCTGGATATATTGTTGTCCCTGTTTTATATTTTAATTATTAGTATGGAGATAATTGACATCAGGGGAATTGATGTTAAAGAAAAACTAAAAGTTTTGATTTTCTGGCAGGGTCCGGGAGCCATATTATCACTTATGGTGCTCGGTCAGTCCATATATCTTATCAGCGGTGATATAATATTTATTATGGAATTCTGGAATACACCCATTTTGCCAATACTATCGCTGTTTCCCGCTATTAATGGACAACCGGTATACTATAATTTATTAATAGCAACACCATTGATAATGAGTTTATACTTCCTGGGCCTTATATATTCGGAAAAGACGAAGCCAGTAAACTTACCGGTTGAATAATCCTGAAGTAAACTTCAGGATATATTGCGGCATTAGTTTACTGGCTGCAATATTAGTATGGGATTAATTTATTAATTTTATTCCAAAAACATAAACTGGTGATACTAAATGCCTTTTCAGGCTGGTAGTTAGGTGTTTTTAAGATTTATCCTTTTAAAAAGGGACTTAATAACTATAACTACCATTAGTATCACCAGTGTAGGTATAGTATTAACAGATTAATGAGTATTATTCTGGAAAATATTTGATTTAGGAGGAACGAATGTGGATTACGCAAAGATTTTGGGTCAAAGCATTAAGATTGGTAAAATCAGTTTAAAAAACCGTATTGTAATGCCGGCCATGGGGACCGGATTAGCTAATATAAATGGGGAGGTAACGCCGGCTGCCATTGCTTATTATGAAGAGCGCGCCCGTGGTGGAGCAGGTGCAATAATAGTTGAAATTGCCTGCGTAGACCCGCCGGTAGGCAAAGCCAGCCTAACGCAGCTGGCTATTGATGAACCCCGCTATCTGGCTGGACTTAAAGATTTGAGCGAGGCCATACAAATGTATGGAACGCGGGCTTTTATACAGCTGCATCATGCCGGAAGACAGACCTCACCGATGGTAACCGGAGGACAGGCTCCGGTAGCTCCTTCACCCATTCCCTGCAGATTTGTAAAAGCCATGCCGGAGGAACTGGACCTGGCCGGGATTGAACGTATAAAATATAAATTTATCACTTCAGCGGTATTGGCTGCCAAAGCCGGATTTGATGGTGTGGAAATTCATGCGGCTCATGGTTATTTATTAAGTCAATTTTTATCACCTTATACCAATAAACGCACCGACGAGTACGGGGGGAGTTTGGAAAATCGTTTTCGTCTCGTAAAAGAGATTGTACAGGGTATCAAAGCGCTGGCTTCTGATCTGCCTATATCGGTTCGTTTTAATATGTCCGACTTCGTTCCCGGAGGTATTGAATATGAAGAAGGGTTGATAATTGCCGGATGGCTGGAGCAGGCTGGTGCCGATATGCTTAATGTATCCAGCGGAATTTATGAGTCAGGACAAACTTCGATTGAGACAGGCAGTTTTGCAGAGGGATGGCGTCTGGATATGGCTGCCCGTGTTAAAGAACAAGTCAGTATACCCGTTATGGGCGGGGGCGTAATTAGAAGTCCCTGGCTGGCTGCCCGGGCTATTGAAGAAGGACAAACCGATTTAGTCTGGGTCGGACGTGGAATGCTGGCTGATCCCGGTTGGGCCATGAAAGCTGTAACTGGCCAGGCAGAACAAATTCGTCCCTGCATATCCTGCAATACCTGTTTTGATCATATAAACCAGGGCTGGCATATTCGTTGTGCAGTAAATCCCTTTACCGGAAGAGAGGCGCGTCTGCAAAGACTGCCTGACCTGCAAGGTCTTAAAGTGCTGGTAGTTGGCGGAGGTCCGGCTGGTTTACAGGCGGCTCTGTCAGTCAGTCAGGCTGGTGGTCAGGTAACCCTGCTGGAAAAGGAAGACCAGCTGGGAGGAAAGCTGCACATAGCTGATAAACCACCCATGAAAGATAAAATTGCCTGGATAAGGGAATACCTTATCAGGAAAGTTGAAAACAGCAGTGTAGAAGTTCGCTTAAATACTGAATTTAAAGCTGAGATACCGGAATTAAAGCAGGCTGATGCTGTAGTTCTGGCCATTGGCGCCGAGTCACTTGTTCCACCTATCCCAGGCCTGGAAACAACTGCCCTGACCGTAGAAGAAGTACTGGGGAGTCAAACTGCTATTGAAGGGAAAAACATTCTCGTAATCGGAGGAGGCAGCAGTGGCTGTGAAACGGCAGAATATCTGGCTGCTAATAATACAGTTACCATAGTGGAACAGGGAAGAACGCTGGCTGCGGGAATGGAAAACATGTCCCGCCTGGAGCTTTTAATGCGGATTAAAGAATTGGGAATCACGGTAAAGAAGAAACATAAAGTTACCTCAGTGGAAGAAGCCCAGGTAAGGTTATTGAATTTAGCCAATCAGGAAGAAGAACTAATTCTGGCGGATAATATTATTTTAGCTGCCGGATATAGCAGCAACGAAGATTACCGGAAAATGATTCCGCAAGGCAAACCGGCCTTTATAATCGGAGATGCCCGCGAAGCCCGCAATATAATGGAAGCAATCTACGAAGGGGCCATGCTGGTTTATAATCTGGATGCGGTCAGAAAATAATAGGGGGAAAAAAGTATAATGATTCAAGTATCAATTCCCGGACGGGGAAAAACTTTGCAGCTTAATTATCTGGCCCTGGATATGAACGGAACCTTAACTGTTGACGGTACATTACCGGTCGGGGTGGAAGAAAGAATAAATCAGTTGAAAAATAAATTAAAAATCTATCTGTTGACTGCAGATACTTTTGGCAGCGCTGCAGAAATATCCAACCAGTTGGATATAGAGTTATTCAAAGTCAGCGGTGACAGCGGAACCCAGGACAAGGTGGATTTCATCAGAAATTTACCGTCAGAGAATACTGTGGCTATCGGTAATGGTTTTAATGATTGGATGATGCTGGAGGAAGCCGCTATATCAATAGTTATTATAGGAACAGAGGGTTGTTCTACCAAGACTCTGACCCGGGCTGATATTGCCGTAACTTCAATCAATGACGCCCTGGATATACTTATAAACCCGCTGCGCCTCGTAGCTACTTTAAGAGGATAAAAGCATATATTTAATTCAAACCGGATAGAAAAATGGAAAGTCTTACTTTATTATTGCAGGAATAATGTGTTTTCTTTTGACCGGGTTGGTTTCATGCCTGGAGTAGTAATGGTAATTAAAAAGATTGTTTCCGCAAAAGGTCTGGTTTATGGAATGGAAAACTTTCTATAAGTTTTCAGGAGAAGAACAAAATCGCCGGTCCGGTTCACCTCTATTAGGATTGCTTATTGGGCATCTGGTTTATGTTTTTAGAGATATGATTCTGTCCATAATCGGCATCTCGTATGTTCCATTTATACAGATTTTGAATAGAGACTTTGATATTCTTTATATTTATTGTCCAACTCAATTAATTGTATTATTAATAACCTATTTTCTGCGGAAAAAGAGAATTCTCACATCCGGTTTTCCACTAAGGCATTATATATTAGCATTCATCATTGGAAATATAGTATATTCAGTAGGCTTTGCGTGGCTCTTTTTTTGGTCATTGTCTAAATATGGTTTCTGGTAAGCGTCACAGTCCGTACTGGGGACACGAGGAGACAGGTTCCTTGTCCCCCGGTCAACCTAATCTATGATAATTGGGAAATTAGCGCATGGCAGGTCTATATCCTGAGTAACCCGCCTGATTGCCTGGTATTATGAACCCGACTTTATCTGTTTTCATAAATAGATAAAGTCGTTTGTATTCAGGTACTTGTATTTCATGAATAATTAGCTGCAATATTGTGAGCACAAATAGTAATAATGGATACACATTAACAGAAATTTAACATAATGTGAGTCACATTTGTATTATAATATTTAGCATACCTGAATTAAGGTACGCGTAATAAGCGTTGGCTGTTGATTATAACCATTGCAAATATTACCCGTTTCTTTTATTATGAGCAAGGGAATAAATAGTCGAAATATATACTTGAATCTACTGCCAATGCCTCTTAAAGGTTGTAAATATACAAAATAATTTTTCGTTTATAGAAAGGGGAGCAAGGAAAGTGGGAAATGCTGTTACCCTTATACCTGCCCGGGAACAGGACCGACAGCTCATCAGTAAAGTTGAAAAGGAAGCTGGTACCAGTATTAATCTGTGTTATCAGTGTGGGAAATGTACGGCAGGATGTCCGGCAGCTTTTGCTATGGATTACCCCCCCAGACAAATAATCCGTCTGCTGCAGCTTAACCTCGTAGATCAGGCTCTGGAAGCCGGCAGTATATGGATATGCGCCAGCTGTGAAACCTGTTCAGCCCGTTGTCCGCGTGGAGTTGACATTGCAGCATTAATGGATGCCATGAGAAGAGAAGCTTTGCAGCAGGGAAAGATTACTGATAAAAAGGTAGCCGCTTTTAATAAAGCATTTCTTAATGGAGTCAAAAATTTCGGCAAGGCCTATGAAGCCGGTTTGTTAATGCAATACAACCTTACTACCGGACAGCTGTTAAAAGATGCCGGGTTAGGTTTGCCGATGATGAAGCGCGGAAAAGTCAGTATGCTGCCTCATTCTATTAAAGGCAAAGACGAAATTAAGAAAATATTTGACCGTGCCGAACAGCTGGGAGGTGAATAAATGAAAGAGTTTGCTTATTATCCCGGCTGTTCATTGGACAGCAGTGCTATTGAATATGGCATGTCCATGGAAAGGACTGCAGATATATTGGGAATTAAGCTGGTGGAACTGGAGGATTGGAGTTGTTGTGGTGCAACTTCCGGTCATAATACCGATCATCTTTTATCTCTGGCACTACCCGCCCGTAATCTGGCTATAGCGGAAAAAATGGGGTTGAATGTTCTGGCTCCCTGTGCTGCGTGTTACAGCCGGCACCGGGCTGCTGAACATGCCATACGCAGCAGTAAATCAATGGGTGACAAGATAAGAGAGGTTATAGATATGGATGTACAGGGAACAGTTGAAACCCTGTCAATCCTTGATGTTCTGGCTAACGACATTGGCCCTGACCAGATTAGTCAAAAGGTTACCAAACCTTTAACCGGAATGAAAGCTGCCTGCTATTATGGTTGTCTGCTGGTCAGACCGGTTGAGATTACCGGCTTCGATGATCCTGAAGATCCTCAGAGCATGGATAAAATCGTTAAAGCTACCGGAGCCACACCAATTGACTGGTCTTATAAAACTGAATGCTGCGGTGCTGCGCTGGTAACTTCACGACCGGATGTTGGTAATCGCATGCTTTATAATGTTTTGCGCAATGCGCAGGAATCAGGGGCGGACTGTATTGTTACTGCCTGCCCGTTATGCGGGCTCAACCTGGATATGCGTCAGGCGGCAGTTGAAAAAGAATTCAAGACCAAATTCAACTTACCCGTATTTTATGTCACTGAACTGATAGCGTTAGCCTGTGGAGATACTCCCAAACAGGCAGGTTCTGATCGACATTTTGTAGATACTTTAAAATATTTAAGCCAAATTGAAGTTAATAGAGTGCGGGCAGCCAGTGAAAAGGCTGAGCAGAAGGCAGAGGCGACTGAATCTGAAACTGAGGCGCCTGATCCGGAAGCTACGCAGAAAAAAATTGATGCCATGCTGAAAGGTTGGCAAAAGAACCCGGCGAAAATGGCAGCCCGTTTAATTGAGGATGAAGAAAGAGCTGCTGTTTTGGTTGAAGTGATGACTGGTGATAAGAAAAAAATGACCAGATTGGCAGAACTTATGGTTACTGATGCAGATAAAGCGGTTAAAGCTGCCGAGGCTTTTATAACTGCTGAATTAAAGAAGAAGCAGGCATAAGCATATAAACGGTAATAAAAAGGGGTTTTACGAGGAGGGAAAAAGGCATGAAAAAACGGGTAGGGGTATTTGTCTGCGATTGTGGTACTAATATTGCTTCCGTAGTTGATACCGGGAAAGTAGCTGAGTATGCGTCAACGCTGCCAGGAGTAGTATATGCTACAACTTATAAATATATGTGTTCTGACCCTGGTCAGGAACTGGTTAGAAACTCAATTCAGGAACACCAGCTGGAGCAGTTGGTGATAGCCTCCTGTTCGCCGCGCATGCATGAGAAGACATTCCGCAAAGCAGCGGAAGCCGGCGGATTAAACGGCTATATGTTTGAAATGGTTAATATTAGAGAACAGAATTCATGGGTACATCCCGACCGGGAGGAGGCTACCAGAAAAGCTCAGGATCTGGTGCGTATGGGTGTAAGCAAGGTGTTACGCAATAAACCCTTGCAAGTTGCCACGGTCCCGATCAGAAAAAAAGCCATGGTAATCGGGGGCGGTATTGCCGGTATGCAGGCAGCCCTGGATATTGCTGAGGCTGGTCACCAGGTGGTTCTGGTAGAAAGAGAGGCAACCATAGGCGGGAAGATGACCCAGTTGGACAAAACCTTTCCTACTATGGACTGCGCAGCCTGAATAGGCACCCCCAAGATGGTTGCTGTGGCGCAGCACCCTAACATTGAACTGAGAACTCTGGCAGAGGTAGTAAAAGTATCTGGATATATTGGTAATTTTGATGTAACCATAAAACAAAAAGCCAAATATGTAGATTGGGATTTATGCACCGGTTGCGGCACTTGCTGGGAGAAATGCCCCAGTAAAAAAATCAGGAACGAATATGATTTAGGGATAGGTTTAAGAACGGCTATTCATAAAGTGTTTCCGCAGGCAGTACCTGGAAAACCGTATATAGATGCCGCCAATTGTACCAAGTTGACCAAAGGCAAATGCGGTATTTGTGAAAAAGTATGTCCAACTCAGGCGATAAGGTTTGATGATAAAGATGAACTGATTACTGAAGAAGTAGGAGCCATTGTTATGGCTACCGGTTACGATCTGTTCCATTGGGAAGAAACCTATGGAGAGTATGGATATGGAAAGTATCCTGATGTAGTTTCCAGTCTGTATTTTGAGCGTCTGGTAAGCGCCGGTGGACCTACCGGTGGTAAAATAGTTCGACCCTCGGATGGCAAAGAACCTAGAAGCGTTGCTTTCATTAAATGCGTCGGCTCGCGTGATGATACCAAGGGTAAGAGTTATTGTTCACGGGCTTGCTGTATGTATACTGCCAAGCATGCTTATCAGGTTAAGGATAAAATAGCTGACAGTGAGGCTTATGTCTTTTATATGGATGTTCGTACTGCTGGTAAAAATTATGAAGAGTTCTATCAGCGTTCATTAAATTCCGGAGCCAGATATATTCGTGGTCGGGTCAGCAAGATTTATCCACGCGGTGATCGTCTGGTATTAAAGTCTGAAGATACCCTGCTGGGTATGCCTATAGAAGTTGAAGCTGATATGGTGGTGCTGGCGACTGCCATGGTCCCCTCTGAAGGAGCTGCCGAACTGGCTAAAACCATTGGATTTTCAACTGATAAGGATGGATTTTTTCAGGAAGCTCATCCCAAACTGCAACCGGTGGAAACTTTTTCAGCGGGAGTTTATTTGGCCGGTGCCTGTCAGGGGCCCAAGGATATACCTGACACGGTAGCCCAGGCAAGTGCTGCTGCTGTCAAGGTTTGCGGCCTATTCTCGAAGACAGAACTGGCTACTGAACCAATGATTGTAGAAATAGATTCTGATAAATGTTCCGGTTGTGGATTCTGTGTTCCTATATGTCCATACAATGCCTTGTCCCTGGCAGATTTATCTTATAGAGGACATCACGGAACAGCAACAAGAGAAATAGCTGAGGTCAACCCCAGTCTATGTCAGGGATGCGGAGCCTGTATCCCCGCCTGTCGTACTCTGGCATTGAGTTTAAAGGGCTATTCAAATGAACAACTGGTAGCGGAGGTGGATGCACTGTGTCTATAGATAATAACTCCTGGAATCCTAAAATAATTGTATTTGCGTGTAACTGGTGCACTTATGCTGCAGCCGATTTAGCTGGGTTAAATCATCTGCAGTATCCGGCAGATGTTCGTATCATCAGAACCCCCTGCTCGGGACGCATGGATCCCATGCTGGTTTTACGGGCCTTTAACCGGGGAGCTGATGGGGTATTGTTGTCGGGATGACATCCAGGTGAATGTCACTATGGTAGTGGCAATTATTATAACCGGCGTCGTCATACGACCATGAAAATTTTGATGGAATATATGGGTATGGAACCCGAACGATACCAGACTGCCTGGATTTCCGGTGCGGAAGGCATAAAATTTCAGGAAACCATGCAGAAGCTGGTAGATGATGTTAAACAGCTGGGGCCAAATAGCCATTTAAGGGAGGCGAAGTAGATGAACTATACGGAACAAATTCGCGAAATTGCTTCCCGCCTGTTGGAAAGCGGACAGGTTGATATGGTTATGGCCTGGGAAAAAGGGGCTTTTGATTACCAGAGTCTGCCTTATGTAGCTCGTTCCCGTGAAGATATTGATAAGATAATATTTGATGATTATTCAGTTCATAATCTATCTACATCACTGCTTCGCTATCGTGACAGTAATGAGAAGATTGCGATTGTGGTTAAGGGATGTGATTCCCGCGGTCTTATCCGCTTGCTGGAAGATAATCAGATAAGCCGTGACCGTTTATATATAATTGGAATTTGCTGTTCAGGAGTATTGGATCCTCTGCAGGCCATGATAAACAACTCCGGCTTTAGTCGGGCCAAAGAAACACCGGGTCCGGCTGCCAAATGTGCCACTTGCATTCAACCTAATCCGGTAATTTATGATGAATTAATTGGAGAACCTCAGGAGGCCAGGAATCCGGGCGAGCGTTTTGAAGAGGTAAATGAAATAGAGAATATGACCGTTCAGGAACGCCGTGAGTTTTTTGAAGATATTTTTTCACGCTGTATTCGCTGTTATGCCTGTCGTCAGGCCTGTGTTGCCTGTGATTGCAGAACTTGTATTTTTGAAGAAACCAGACCGCAATGGGTTGGCAGAGAGACCAGTATAAGCGATAATATGATGTATCATATGGTTAGATCCATGCATATGGCGGGAAGATGTATTGATTGCGGGGAGTGTGAAAGAGTTTGCCCGATGGGAATTCCTTTGATGCTGATAAACCGGAAGCTCATTAAAGAAGTTGACCGCTTGTATGGACCATATGAAGCGGGTATGGTATATGTTGAAGGACAAAAGCCACCTTTCAGTGTTTATGATGAAAAGGATCCGGATGATTTTATATAAAGAGGGTGTTATAAGTGAAATTTTTTAAGAAGGGTCAAATTGAAAAAATAGTTGAGCGGTTGGCTGAAAAGGCTGATGTATTTGTTCCTATGCTAAGGGGACAGCAATCAGGTTTTTTCTCCTGGAAATCATACGATGAGAATTACGATGATATTATTTTTGATTTATTAAATG
The DNA here is from genome assembly GCA_028698695.1 of Syntrophomonadaceae bacterium. GTDB lineage: Bacteria > Bacillota > Syntrophomonadia > Syntrophomonadales > Syntrophomonadaceae > JAAYBS01. The sequence goes on from JAQVWB010000004.1 coordinate 21,506, forward strand.
TCTATTCTCCTCCAAAAAATATTATTTTGCCGCAAACAGAAAAAATGTACAGTTTTGACCAGCAGGGGCAGGAGACCATAATAAAGCCGGAAGAGATACCGGTTGAGCCGAAAGTAATATTCGGAATTCGTTCCTGCGACGTAAAAGCTATTGAGTATATGGATGAGGTGTTCCTTACCCGTACTTTTGTAGATGAGTATTATAAAGCTCGCCGTGACCAGGTTGCGATAGTTGCCAACGCCTGCTATAATCCCGGAACTAATTGTTTTTGCAAGTCCATGGGGGTGGACCATCTGAATCCGGAAGCGGCGGATGTTATTTTAAGAGAAGTCGAAAACGGTTATGTTTGGGAGTCAAAAACCGATAAAGGAGATATTCTTACCAAACAGGTAGAGGACTTGTTGGAAGACCAGGAAGTAGAACTATATCAGCCTAATCGGTTTGTTCGTAAAGTTAATTATGACGGAGTGGCTGAAAAACTCAAGGACTTATTTGACCATCCAATGTGGGAAAGATACTCTGATCCCTGCCAGACTTGTGGTATATGCACTTACATGTGCCCTACCTGTTACTGTTTTGATGTACAGGTCAAAAATTGGGGTGATGAAGGTTATCGTTTTCGTTGCTGGGATTCCTGCATGTATAGGGAATATACCCTAATGGCGGGCGGACATAATCCGCGGGAGGCAGCCAAAGAAAGATTCCGTAATCGCTTTTTGCATAAACTGCAGTTTTTTAATGAACGTTATGGTACTCCTTTATGTACCGGTTGCGGCCGCTGTATTGTAACCTGTCCGGCTGGAGTTGATATTATCAGGATGATTGAATTGATTAAGGAGGCGGAACCCAGTGTCTAATTGCAGCTGTGAAAATCCGCTGGTACCACAGATAGTAGAGGTTATTAAAATAGTAGAAGAGACTCCGGATGTTAAAACCTTTTATGTACAAAAGGATAATGGGGTACCTTTTGATGTCATGCCTGGACAATTGGCGATGGTATCGTTATTACCAACAGGCGAGGGAATGTTTTCAGTTTCCTGGCAGGAAGATGACCATCTGCAATTTGCCATTAAAAGAGTTGGGGTTATGACTGATGAATTGCATACTATTGATGTTGGTCAGCGATTGGGAGTAAGAGGTCCTTATGGAAATGGATTTCCGGTAGAAAAATGCAAAGGCCGGGACATGCTGTTTATTGGCGGAGGAATAGGTCTGGCACCATTACGCTCCTTTATAAAATATTGTTTCAAACATCGTGAGGATTACGGCAAAATTACGATAATTTATGGCAGCCGCAGTTACGATGATTTGTGTTTTAAAGAAGAACTGTTCGAAAAATGGCCTCAGGAAAAAGATACCCAGGTTTATGTAACCATAGATAATGCTGAAGAAAAATGGGATGGACATGTGGGTTATGTGCCTGCCTATCTGGAGGAACTTAATCCTGATCCACAGAACACGATAGCAGTTACCTGCGGACCACCGATAATGATTAAGTTTGTCCTGCAAGCTCTCGAGAAGATGCGATTCAGTGATGAACAGGTTATTACTACCCTGGAAATGCGCATGAAATGCGGCATTGGCAAATGTGGACGCTGTAATATAGGCAGTGAGTACATCTGTCTGGACGGTCCGGTCTTTGATCTGGCTCAATTGAGAAAACTGCCGCCTGAATGGTAAACTAATAATAATGATAAGCTGGCACCTGGGCATTGATACTATTACCCGGGTGCTTTTTGCTGTATTTATATCAGTTCATGAGTTTACAGATGTTATTGGTAAAGTCCATGGGGTCTTGCAAAGGTAATCCTTCTATAAGTAGAGCCTGATTATATATATGCCAAATTTTAATCGGCGGCCAAAGCTCTGGTAAAAGGCTTTATATTTTTCTCGAGCTGTTTGCAAAAGCTGAAGTAATTCACTGTTGATTCCAACTTAAACCATACTGAAAAAATTTCCTCTCCGGTTTGACAATTGCCTTATTAACTATACAATATATGTAGCCTGCAAAGATGCACAAAGTTGTGCACAAAAACATTTGGGAGGTTTCTATGTTATCTATTCGCACGGACCTGTTAAATCCAACTCTGGCTAAAGTGTTAAAAACTTTTAAGCTTGATAAAACTTTTGTGCGCGGGGAAGGAAACTACTTGTTTGATGCCCAGGGGAATAAATACCTGGATTTTATTGCCCAGTATGGCGCAGTTCCATTTGGATATAATCCTGATTTTGTATGGGAAGCATTGGAACGCGTGAAATATGAACAGATTCCCAGTCTGGTTCAACCATCATTACCGCATGAAGCTTTAAAATTGGCTAATAGATTAGCTGAATTAACCCCCGGGGATATTTGTTTTGCAACATTTTGTCAAAGTGGTGCTGAGGCAGTAGAGGCCGCCATTAAACTGGCCCGGTCTGCTACTGGTAAACGAACTATTATTTCCGCCATCAAAAGTTTCCATGGAAAAACGTTAGGAGCATTGTCTGCTACCGGAAGGGAAGTTTATCAAACTCCTTTTGGAGCGCCTGCACCCGGGTTTGCTTATGTACCTTTTAATGATGAGGATGCCTTGGCTGAACTATTGGCAACCAATAATGATGTAGCTGCTTTTATAGTTGAGCCGGTCCAGGGAGAAGGCGGCATGATCCCAGCTCGACCTGGCTATCTGAAGGCGGTTCAGCAATTATGCAATCAACATGGAGTAGTATTTATTGCCGATGAAATACAGACGGGTCTGGGGCGTACCGGGTATCTGTTTGCCTGTGAAGCTGAAGGGGTTGAACCGGATATAATGCTGCTGGCCAAGGCGCTGGGTGGTGGCATGCTTCCTCTGGGAGTATGTCTCAGTTCACCGCGTTTTTATAACGATGATTTCGGTTCGTTGCACAGCTCTACTTTTGCTAATAATAATCTAACCTGCGCAGTAGGGAACGCTGTACTGGATCAGCTACTTAAAAATGATGGTCAGCTGATTAAACAGGTAAAATCCAAAGGTGAATATTTATTAAGTCAGGCTCAGCTTTTAGCCGGTAAATATCCGGAAGTTATTAAAGAGGTTAGGGGACAGGGCTTGATGGTGGGAATAGAGTTCCATGATATGAATGATTGCGGCTCCTTTGATATGGCTTATCTGGTTGATCAGGGTGGTTTTACCGGTTTATTGGCCGGTTATTTGCTTAATGTTTATAATATCCGCCTGGCACCATTTTTAAACAATCCCATGACTCTAAGGCTGGAGCCACCGCTTACTATTACTGATGATGAAATTGATTATGTTATGAGCGCCCTTTATTCTATATGTGAGATATTAAAAATGAAAGATTATGCTTTGTTATATGCATTTCTCACAGGAGATAATTCCAAACCGGAAAACATAATTGATTGGCGCTCCGCCAGCCGAAAAATAAAACCCTCCCGCTTGGAAACAGGAGAAGAAGCTACGGAAAGATTTGCCTTTATAATTCATTATCCGGCACCGGAAGATGTAGTTGCCAACAATCCTTCATTTAGCCGGTTCAATCGACAACAGCTGTATCAGTTTCTGCAGTGGCAAAGTCTGACCAGCGAGCCCGGAATTGTATGCCATATGCCGGCACTAAAATCAGCAGCAGGTAAGATAGCTGAGGGCTGGTTAATTGGGGTACCGTTTGGGGCCAGGGAAATTATGTCATTACCCCGCGAGCAAGTAGTAGATGTAATCCGCAAAGCCGTTGAAATGGGGAAGGAACTGGGGGCCAAAATCGTTGGTCTGGGTGCTTTGACTTCCGTAGTAACCCGTGGAGGCAGATCAGTTACCGGGAAAGATGTGGCTATAACCAGTGGAAACAGCTTTACAACGCTTATGGCTATGGAAGCTTTATTTGAGGGTGCCAAAAGAATGCGCGTAAATCTGGAAACAGCCAGAGGAGCTGTGGTAGGTGCAACCGGGTCAATAGGCAGAGCCTGCGCATTAATCCTGTCTGAACAGGTTAGTTTCATAACCTTGTTGGGTAATCCCCAGCATGTGGTAAGCAGCAGAAACCGATTAGGTTCTTTAAGTGACGATTTATTCACCTATGCCCGTAAACGAATGCAAGATGGAAAAACTACCGGCTTAGCCGGTTGGCTGAACAAGACCATTCGACTGTTGGAGAATAATAGTTCTGAATACAACCTGCAACTATTGGATAAATACAGGTCCGGTAATGATTTGTCCGCCCAATTGGTGGAGGAAATCTGCACCAGTCTGAATATACCTTTCCCACTGGAGACCAGTTTGGATAGTGATTATACCTTGCCGCGCTGTGAATTGATTGTAGCTGCCAGTAATGCACCGGAATACTTGGTTTTTAAGCATCATCTATCGCCGGGCAGTGTGGTCTGTGATGTAGCACGTCCAGCTGATGTTGCTCCGGAAGTATATCAGCAAAGAGATGATGTACTGGTATTGGAAGGTGGTTTGGTTCAATATCCGGATAATATTGCCTTTGGACCCAATCTGGGTTACCGTGAAGGTGTCAGCCTGGCCTGTCTGTCTGAAACTGTGTTACTGGCACTGGAGAGTGATTACCAGGATTACAGTATAGGAACAAAATTACCTCTGGAAACGGTAGCCTATTTAAGAAAACTAGGAGAAAAACATGGTTTGAGGCTGGCGGGATTAGTTACTGGAGGAAAGGAAATAACTGACGAAGAAATAGAAAAAATATATTCCAATTCCATTGCTTTAAAAAAAGCAGATAGTTTATAAGTTTGGCTCTACTACGAACAAGGTTTTTGGCAGTCATCAAGTTAAAATGACATATTGAGATAATGATGTTTAAAAAACCGTAATAGTAAAAGAGTCAAAAACTTGCCCAGACCGGCAAGA
>JAQVWB010000109.1:0-1618 GCA_028698695.1 Syntrophomonadaceae bacterium
GTATTGTCCCAAGAATTAACAGCACGGCTGTTCAAGGGCCAAATTACAACGATTGTTTGATCCCTTTTGTTAAATACTTTTGGTGTTTAGAAAATGCATGCAAGAATTCTGAGAGCTTATCAAGAGCATTGAATTCATTATTACGCTTCAATAACCAGATTGATTAAATACTGAATTAGTATCTATACAATAGTTCAGAACAATAAACTTTTTCTAACGAACAGAACTGCTATCCAGGTAGCGGTTTTTGTGCTATATGGGATGTTTACATATATTGGGTGGTTCTTTGTGGTTTATTGCGTTAGTTTTTGGCGTTTGAAAGGGATGGGGGGATACAATGCGTGTACTGCTTTTTTTCGAGGGCTTACTTATTGGATTAATCGGTCGTCCTGTATTATGGCTAATTAAATTCTTGCGATGGCCTATCCTCTTGTTTGGTTTCTTTTGTAATAGTATTTCTACATACAATCCCGTTACAGGCCAAACCAACAGCGAACCAACCATCATCCCGTTTATCGTTGGAATTATATTGTTTTCAATAGGCATAACCGTTAAGCGATACGGTTATGCCTTAAGGGAGATTCGGGATTGGCAGAGCTCCTAATACTTACAGAAAAACACACTGGTAGTTAGGAAGTGCATATGTGATGAAACTGTCGATAAGGCGGTTTAAGAAAGGGGGTGAGGACACGAGAAACAAACGACTTTTAAATATCGCCGCCGTAATTTTATTAATAAACACATGTGTTTTTTCTATGGCAGGAATGTATTACGTTATGTCCGAAGCCGGAATCTCCCAAGACATATATATGATTCCTGTTCTATGGTTAACGCTTTATTGGCGTCAGGAGTCTACATCAATGATGTATCCAAACGTTTGGGGTACGCAAACTGTCTACCTCAAAGGGAAGATATATTAGTGCAACAGTTTAATAAATTGATGGATATTTAAAAATATTCGGTGCAAATTCGGTGCAAGTTTAGATTCATAAACTATCATATTGGAACACAAGTTTGCACAAGTTGTCGCATTCTAAAATCCTTGAAACTCCCAATACATATGGCGGAGGCGTGTGCGAATCGAACACACCAGCGGCAGGATCACTACCGCACGACTGGATTTGAAGTCCAGGCGGCCCACCAGGACCGATCCGCCTCCTTATGTGCGTATATGAGTATATATCCCCCAAGCCTGATTGTCAATCTGCTGCGCCCCGGAGTAAAAATTTTTTATTTCTCAATACTGGGTGAGACTATTACCGAGTCAATTTCATAATCCCGTTTCTTGATTTCCTCAACTATGGATTCGCAATCTAGGGTTTCCACTCTTAGAATAGCTTTATATTTATCTTTCTTTTCATCATAGTAAACTACGGTATTTAGCAGACTAATGCCTTTGCTGGAAATAATTCCAATTAAATCAGACAGGGTTCCCGGCCGGTCCATTATATATACATCTATACGGCTATGAGGTTTTTTCACCCCCAGTATGTCAATAAAAGCATCAAATATATCTGTTTCCGTTACTATTCCCACCAGGTTCCCCTCATCAACCACCGGTAAACCGCTGATGTCGTTATGCCTCATAATACGGGCGGCGGTTTAGATATAGCTGTCT
>JAQVWB010000109.1:1628-6664 GCA_028698695.1 Syntrophomonadaceae bacterium
GGAAATAGTCAGCAATTGCTGTTTTTTGGGTAATATATCTTTGATTTTGGTTTTTGCCAGGAGGTAGTTTAATTCATGAATACTAAGCGATGTTGCGGAAGATGGGGCTGCCCGGTTTAAGTCAGACAGGGTTATTATTCCCATTAAGTTATCTTTGTCCATTACCGGCAGGCGGCGAATGTCGTTTTCTTTCATGATGCGAAAAGCTTCCGTCAGACTGCTGTCCATTTGTACCGTCATGACATTAGTACTCATACGATCCTTTACCTTCATGTTTAAAAACCCCCTTTTGTCAGTATAACCTCTTTATCCACCCAGATAAGCGTTTTTCACATCTTCACTGTGCATCAGTTCTCTGGCATTGCCCTGCAGGACTATTTCACCCGTTTCTATTACATATGCATAGTCAGCAATTGATAATGCCATATTGGCATTTTGCTCAACCAGCAAAATAGTGGTTCCGCGGCTATTTATATCTTTGATGATTTCAAATATTTCCTTGACCAGCAACGGGGCCAGCCCCATGGAAGGTTCGTCCATAAGTAATAACTGCGGTCTAGCCATCAGGGCCCGTCCGATGGCCAGCATTTGCTGCTCTCCTCCACTCAAAGTACCTGCCATTTGCCGGCTTCTTTCCTTCAAGCGGGGAAACCGTGTAAATACATTTTCCAAATCACTATTTATTTCAGATTTTTTCTTGCGCAGATAAGCACCCATTTCCAGGTTTTCCATTACACTCATGGATGCAAATACCCGTCTTCCTTCCGGTACCTGAGAAATACCCAGTCCCACAATTTTTTCGGGCGGAACTTTTGTAATTTCGTTCCCTTTAAAGTATATAGCACCGGATCTGGGACGCAATAATCCGGATATAGTTTTTAAGGTGGTAGTCTTGCCCGCACCATTGGCTCCAATTAAGGTAACTATAGAGCCCTGTTCAACATTAATGGATAACTTCTTTAAGGCATGTATGGCTCCATAGTATACATCTATTTCTTTTACTTCGAGCATGTTTTATTCAACCTCCTCTCCCAGGTACGCTTCTATTACCCTTATATTGCTGCGAATTTCTTGCGGAGTCCCTTCGGCAATTATCTGGCCATAGTCCAATACATACAGCCGTTCACAAACTCCCATGACCAACGACATATCATGCTCTATAAGCAAAATAGTTAAATTGAATTTGTCCCTGATAAGACGAATTAACTCCATCAGTTCCTGGGTTTCCTGCGGATTCATTCCGGCTGCCGGCTCATCCAGTATTAACAGCTGTGGACTGGTCGCCAGGGCCCGAACAATTTCCAAACGCCGTTGCTCTCCGTAAGGCAGGTTTTTAGCCAGTTCATTCTTTTTCTTATCCAGCTTAAAGATTTCCAGGTATTTCATGGCTTGCTGTTCTATCTGATCTTCTCCTTTGAAAAAATAGGGCGTTCTTAAGATTGCGCTCATAAGACCGTAAGGCACATCTTTATGAGCTGCTATTTTAACATTGTCCAGAACGGTAAGATCATTAAACAGGCGGATGTTTTGAAAGGTTCTGGCTACTCCCTGTGCACATATAGTATAGGGTGCCAAACCTACCAGATCCCGGCCTTTAAATATAATGCTGCCCTGATCAGGTTTATATACTCCGGTAATAAGATTGAAAACGGTTGTCTTGCCAGCGCCATTGGGACCTATTAATCCCACCAGTTCATCTTGTTCCATATGGAAGTTAAAGTCCAGTACCGCGCTGAGACCACCAAATGATTTATATAAATTGCTTATCTCCATCAGACTCATTTTCGTCCACTCCAAATCCTGCCAAAAGTCTTAAGGCTCAGTTCCTTGTTCCCCATTAATCCCTGAGGGCGATAAATCATAACAATGATTAATATAAGGGCATATAAAATCATTCTGATTGCCGGAAATGATTGCAGTGCTGCCGTTAAAGCAGTAATAGATATAGCGGCAATTATAGCCCCGGTTGTGCTGCCCAGTCCCCCTAAAACTACCATTACCAGTATGTCAAATGACTTCAGGAAGTTGAAGGTTTCCGGTTTAATAATATAGAAGTAATGAGCGTACATGGCACCGGCCAGTCCAGCAAACATCGCTCCAATAACAAAGGCCAGCACTTTATATTTGGTAGTATTAATACCCATTAGTTCTGAAGCAATTTCATCTTCGCGAATTGATATTATAGCGCGACCATAACTGGAATTAATCAGATTAACTGCTACCAGAATGGTTAATACTGTTGCTCCAAATAGCCAGGGCCAGGTAGTCAGTTTCGCGATTCCAAGTATTCCTGCCGGTCCGTTTACATAGTCAATATTTTGCAGGGTTACGCGGATAATTTCACCAAAAGCCAGGGTAGCAATAGCCAGATAGTCGCCTTTGAGTCTCAATGTAGGTACACCAATTATAAATCCGGCTAATCCGGCGGCTGCACAGGCTGCCAGCAAACCTGCTATAAAAGGATAATCCCACATATTGGTCACTATTACTGATGCATAGGCACCCACTGCCATAAAACCAGCATGTCCCAGTGACAATTGCCCGGTAAAACCATTAATCAAGCTCAGGCTCACTGCCAGAATAATATTGATACACATAGATGTAAGGTTTATTTGATAATACTGATTTAGCAAGCCCGTAGTGATCAAGTATTGTACCAGCGAAAATAAGACTGCCAGTATAATTACTTCTGTACTAAATTTTATTAATTTATTTTTCTGCATATTTCTCACCTACACTTTTTCACCGGTATCTTTGCCAAAAATACCGCTGGGCTTAATTAATAGAATCAGGATTAGAACACCAAACGCAACTGCATCACGGTAAAGACTGTTACCGTAACCACTGACCATGGTTTCCAGTAGTCCCATTACAAATCCACCTACCATTGCACCAGGGATTATGCCTATTCCACCCAGTACCGCTGCCACAAATGCTTTCAGTCCCGGTATAATTCCCATCAGTGGATTTACCGTATTATAATAAACACCTACCATTACACCTGCCGCTGCTGCTAATGCCGAGCCGATGGCAAAGGTAATGGAAATGGTTTTGTCAACACTAATTCCCATGAGAACTGCCGCTTCCTGATCCAGCGATACAGCCCGCATGGCTTTTCCGGTTTTGGTCCATTTAATGATGTATTGTAAAATTAACATGAGAACAACTGCGGAAACAAAAACGAAGAGGTCTTTATTTAAAATAGAGAGTCCTGCAATATCATACGCCTTTATTGGAAAGGCTGAATCAGGAAAGACCTTCTGCGAAGGTCCCAGTATAAAAATAGTTATATATTCCAAAAACAGAGATACCCCGATTGCCGTAATAAGTGCAGCGATACGAGTCGAGTTGCGCAAGGGCCGGTAAGCTATTTTTTCAATAAGAACGCCCAAAATCGCACAGGCTGCCATCGCAGTTAACATAGCTATCAGAATGTTGGTTCCTAACATGGTCAGCGAAAAGTATCCCACAAAGGCACCCACCATCATAATGTCACCGTGGGCAAAGTTTATTAGTTTTATAATGCCATAGACCATAGTGTAACCAAGAGCAATTAATGCATAAATTGCACCCAGGGATAGTCCATTGACGATTTGTTGTGTTAATTCCAGCAATGCTGCCACATCCCCCTAATGTTTAAAGAGGAAAGAGAGGGGGACTCCCTCCCTTTCCCTTAAAAACTTGCTATGGTTGAATACGAGTATTCATAACTTGTTTGCCGTCTTTGAATTCGATTATTACCCCGGCTTTAACCGGATTATGTTGTTCATCAATGCTCATTTTACCGGTAATACCTTCAAAGTTCTTAATATTGGCCAGCGCAGCAGCCAGTTTGGTCGGATCAGCTTCACCGGCATCTTTCAGTCCCAGTACCATAATTTGTACTGAGTCATAACCCAGGGCAGCAAATCCATCCGGATCCTTTTTGTATTTTGCTTTGTAGGCTTCCACAAATTTGACTACTTTAGGATCCTTGTCCTGTGAAGAATAATGGTTAGTAAAATAAGTATTGTTTAGTGCTTTGTTACCGGCAACACTTACCATGTCCGGAGAATCCCAACCATCACCGCCACCCATTGGTGCAGTAATCCCCAGTTCACGAGCCTGTTTAATCAGGGGAGCAACTTCCTGATAATAACCGGGTACATAAATAAAATCAGGATTTAACCCTTTAATTTTTGTCAATGTGGCTCTAAAGTCACGATCATCTTTTACAAAACCTTCGTTGGCTACAATAGCGCCACCTTTTTCCTTAAAGGTTTTTTCAAAGTATTGAGCCAGGCCTTTTGCGTAATCACTGGAGTTATCGCCATAAATAACTGCTTTTTTCGTCTTCAGGTTATCAGCGGCAAACTGAGCCATCAGAGTTCCCTGAAACGGATCAATAAAGCAAACCCGGAAAATATAGTCTCTGGTTTCACCGGTTTTGTCATCGACGGTTACATTAACGGCAGTAGCAGCAGGAGCAATCAGAGGAATCTTGTTTTCCATCATAACCGGAGTGCTGCCGGCCACATTTCCACTGGTAAGCGGTCCAATCTGTGCAACAATGTTCTGGCCTACCAAAGCTGCACTGACACTCATGGCTTCATCAGCAATAGACTTACAGTCTCTCTCAATAGGATTAATCTTCATGCCCAGTACGCCGCCGGCCGCATTGATTTCTTCAATTGCCAGTATGGCTCCATCTCTGGCGTTACTGCCATAACTGGCTACGCCACCGGATAACTCAACATTGATTCCCACGTTAATCATTTCGCCCTTATCTGTGGCCTTGTCGCCGGTGTCCTGTGCACCTCCACCGCAACCGGCTACAATGCTGAACATAAACAGCATAAGTACCAGCATCGCTACCTTTCTACTCATCCTCATCCATCTTCCTCCTTTTTTATTTTCTGACCTTCACAACCGTAAGCCGGTTACGAAAATTAAATTCCGCTATCCTGCAGGTAAAAGCTATACCGCGAATAGATATAAAAATACTTCATTCTCGAAATATTGTACTACTTTACTGCCAGTTGAGCACCCCCGACATT
>JAQVWB010000110.1 GCA_028698695.1 Syntrophomonadaceae bacterium
CTTCCCTCACCGGCTGCACATTCCGCAATATCATGAAATTTCGACCCCATTTTAGTTCTCAAGCATGCCTAACCATTGTTTTCAACTTTGTGCTATACTGATCTGGAAAAAGCAAATTCCTATCCAACATCTTGATGAAGATTTGCTGAAACGAGCATTTATTGATGCTTTTAACAGTTTGATAGAAAACAAGGATGAGATAATCAAAGGCTATGAAGAAATCATCCGAACTATTACTGACACTTCGGCCCTTGATAAAGAAACCGAAAAGCTTCAAAGTGAGTCCGAGGTTTTACGGGGATTGATAAAAAAAAGTGTGGATGAAAACGCATCTTTAGCTCTCGATCAAAAGGAATACCAACGGCGCTATTCTGACCTGGTGAATCGGTTTGAGGAAGTCCAGAACAGGCTTGATGAGATAAGTTGCCAGATAGTAATACGCCTAGCCAAGCGCGAAAATATAGAGAATTTTATCAAGACTCTGCAATGTAATGATGACCTGCTTACCGATTTTGATGAGGAATTGTGGTATGCAACAGTAAAAAGCTTAACTGTACATAATGAGCGGGAGTTTATCTTCACATTTAAGAATGGAAAAAAACTGCAGTGGCAAGTTACGTTTAATCAATAAAATTGGTCAAATATTTATCATATTCACCTTTATATTTCATAATTATATCGACAATGATAGTATAAAGTAGAATAATTATGTAATAATGACATTTGCATACATTAATTCTTGCTTTCTAGAGGATTATAAACATCACTAAATGAGGTTTAAACTTCCAGAGGAGGAACATATAATTATGGCTAATAAACCGGAGTTTGGAGATGATTCGCTCTGGCATTTGGCAATACAAAACTACTACCCTAGAATTGTCAACTACGTATTTTTTTTAACTGAAGACCGATATTTGGCCGAAGATATTGCTCAGGAAACCTTTGCCAAGGGAATTGCCAAATTCCATCAGCTTAAGGACCCCGACAAGTTTTTTCCCTGGCTACTCTCCATCGCTATAAATACTGGCCGAACCCAGATTGAACGAAATAAACGTAGTATACCAGCATCAGATACGGAATTATATATTTCCAAGTTACCTGTTGATGAATCCCCAGCAGAATTATTTGAACGACAAGAAACGGCAACACTAGTGTTGAAAGCTATACGAGAGCTTTCCCATCAGGAACAACAGGTTACCATTATGCGTTATTATTTAGATATGAAGGAAAAAGATATTGCCTTTGCCTTAGGGGTTACTACAGGAACGGTTAAAAAACAACTTTTTCGAGCCCGTTCCAAACTATATAATGATCTTCACCAATTGTCTGAAAGCGTAGGTGATTAAAATGCATGATGATAAGTTTGATAGCTTTTTGAGCAATTCACTAAAAGCGTCTGAGCTTGAAGTTAAAACTCCTATCAACGAACTGGAACAAATGATTATTGAGAAAATAACAGTAAATAAGCAGAAGAAAAAACAAAAGCAGCGTCGTATGATACAAATAGCAGCTGCCGTAATATTATTAATCGGTATAGCAGGAGCGGCGTTCTTTCCTGAGCCGGTTTATGCTCTTAAAAAGCAATTCTTTCAAACCATACTTAATATAGGTAAAAGTATAAACATCAGCCTAAACAGTGATGCAGATCAGCTTCAATTGCATAACAAAATAGCCGGGGAAGTCGCTGCTATCCAGGAGGATACACCTTTTAAAATCTTAGTTCCCCAATATATACCTCCGGGATTTAATCTTGAAAGTGTCAAGCAGAGTGCTACCGATGAGAAAGCTTCTATTGTTATGTCATTTACCGCGCCAAATGCTAATATATTATTTACCCAGACCAGTATTACAGATAAATTCAGTTCTTCGGTAAACGTCGACGCCCAGCAGGCTAAAACCAAAAAAGTGCAGATTGATAAATATGAAGGTAATCTGATTACATTTGAGGATGGCTCAGCCAATTTGTTATGGATTACAGATGATCATCTCATGTGTCAAATATTTGGAGATATTAGTTCTGATCAGGCTACTGAAATGGCAAATTCAATTAAGTAATGCAAAAACTAAAGATAGCAGTGGGAGGTGCTAAGTCCCACTGCTATAAGATTTAGCAAAAGCTATTGAACAAATAAAGCATTGGAGACTGAGGTCTGGGTACTGGTACTGCCTGCATTTTGAACATGATGAACCGCTCTGCAGCGATAAGAGTATCCTCTGGTTACTGTAATTGATGAAGAACCCCTAACATAAAAGTATGAGGTATCACTGTAAGTACGGCTGGTTACATCAACCCAGTTTGATCCATTCCACCGCTGCAGGAAAACCTCTACATCAAGATAGTTTACAGTACCATAAGAAGTTGTTTCGCCGTAAATGGTAACTGTTCCATTCGAATTATCTGCTATTGTACAATTCCACTGTTTAATTAATGATGAACTTGCACCGGAAGTTTCTTGCAGATTGATTTCAATACCATTCTGCAAGTTGGGGCAAACTTGATCTTCTGCAGCGCCGACACCAGGCAAACAGACCATAAAAACCAACAAAGACATCAGGGAAACTAAAATACGAGCACTTTTCTTCATGGGTATACCACCTTTCAGTTCAATTTAATAATAAGACCATTTGGTTACCGAAAAGGTTGACAGAATTTTTTTTAATTTTTTGTCAACCTTTTTGTATGCTGATTAGTCTAGTTATCAGATACTAAAAAATGGTAGGGGTGTGCCGTGAAAGGAGATGGTGCCGATGTGGGTGAACTGAATTTATGAGGTCTAATGAAAAAGATTAGTATATTAAGGATGGTGGTGCCTGTAATATGTAAGTCTTGATAAAATGGGATTTGCGGAACGCGAAAAATGGTTAGTGATTACAAAGGGGGAACGAAAATGCTAAAATATATAGCGAAAAAATTCTTAATGGGTTTTATATGTATATCTCTGTTATTTGGATTACCTTTAACTTCATTAGCAATCACAAATGAACAAGCAAAAGTAGATAAGACAGTAGAACAAAAGATAATGTCAAGCGATTGCGGGTTGGTAGATCCTTCAGAAAGTGAATTGAATTATTTATTGGCACGTCCTAAATTAGTGGATGAACGAATAAAAAAAGATATTAAATACCTAGAAGCTGAGGCAGAAGAACAGTTTGAAAATAGTATGAGAGAATCCATTGGAATAAAAAGCAGCTGGTATTATGAAGAGGTTGCACGCGGAACCGATGAAACTGTAACCAGTTGTCATTATGATGACAGTAATGGATCCAGTTGGGGAGTGGGACAAAATAATCACGCCGCATCCTATTCAGGTAACTGGGCAGATGCCTCAGCTCATGCATATGGAGTTGGTGGTGCTCAAGCCTGGGCCGCTGTTGGACCGAAAATTTATATTACAGGAACAGGTACACAGAATGCCGACATATTTTATAATTATTCCTATAATGGAACGATTGCAGCAGCTGCAAATGGAAGCGCAAAAGTTAAAATATATGCTGAATTGTGGGATGCAAACGGGTGTGTTGCACGCCATACAATTCTAGATGAGGAAACAGGACTAGGTACAGACACATATTCTGCTACTGCAACCGGGAGATTTAATAGAAATTTAACAGCAGGCCAAACATATACAATAGTTGCCAAAGTACAGACTACGGCTACAAATTATGGCGGAATAACAGCGAATTCAGACTTCTGGAACGGTGGTTCAGGACCTGAAGGAATTGCATTCAGTCATATAATTGTTGATTGGCAATAAAGTCGTTATAGCAAGGGTGTAAATGAGACAATATCTCATTTACACCAAATATTTGCTTATTGCTCCTAAAACCTTGGTACATATACCGAAGGGTATGCATAAAAAGCCGTCCTTTCGGTTTTGCATGAAACACACCACGATTCGGCTATCTGTCCAAAAATAATCCATACCAATAACCGTAAAAAGTGACCGCTAGGGAGCTTCGGTATCACCGAGGGTGAGGCAATCGAGCGATCAACGTACCGCTTGATTTTACTTAACGTTCTCCTGCATATTTATACATACCCCTAAAGTTTAAAAGATTTTTATGGAACTTAATTAGTCTGATCATGAATTATTTTGAAATATGGGGTGAACTAATGAAAATAAGCAGAAATATGTTTATTATCTTTGTTATTCTGTTAATCGTAATTATGAGTTTGTATGCTTGGAAAGAATACAAGTTTCAAGAATTAAGGGCTATCGAGCAGTTAAGTGAACAGACAAACCAAGTGCTTTTTTCATTAATATCATTACAGGATATTTTGGAACGACCAGATTGGGAAAACGAAAAATATCAGAAAGAAGTGTTGCAATCTTTAAAATCATTTCATTTGGAGGCAAGTGAATCTTTTAATGTTGCGAATCAAAAAAAAAGATACCTGCCAGATGAAATTTATGTTACCCTTCATAAATTAAACTTAGTAACATTGTATATATATGACACTTATGAAGAACCATTAAGAGAAATTAGAATGCAAGATCCAGAGAAAAGACAACAAACAGCATTAAATTTATCTAATGACATTAAGGATGCAAACTTTAAAAATTTTACAATAGATCCATACACGGATAAATCTATCCGCAACAGTTGGCATTATCTGAATACCGAACTGAGTAAATATATTGAAACTAATATAAAGTCTAATTAGGAATAATGATTATATATGAGGTTTTACTGAACCGGATCAGTTTTTATCTGCTATTGTACAATTCCACTGTTTAATTAATGATGAACTTGCACCGGAAGTTTCTTGCAGATTGATTTCAATACCATTCTGCAGATCAGGGCAAACTGTTTCTTCAACCGTTGTGGGAGGATAAACTTGATCTTCTGCAGCGCCGACACCAGGCAAACAGACCATAAAAACCAACAAAGACATCAGGGAAACTAAAATACGAGCACTTTTCTTCATGGGTATACCACCTTTCAGTTCAATTTAATAACTAGACCATTTGGTCACAGAAAAGGTTGACAAACTTTTTGTAATTTTTTGTCAACCTTTTTGCATGCTTATTAGTCTAGTTATCAGATACCAATAAGTGCTAGGAATATGAGATGCAAGGAGGTGGTGGCTATGAGGGTGTAAACTTAATTTTTTATGATTCAATGAACAATGTTAATAAATGTTATTATTTAAGGGAGTGGATATTTTATGAAGAAAAAATTATATGTTTTATGCCTAGTAGTATGTTTTATGTTTAATATGGCTGGAGTAGCTGGTGCGTCATCGGAAGCTTCTTCTATGTCTAACAACATTGCTCCTAATATGGGAATACAGATACAACCTACGCAGGCATGGTTGCAGGCTGCAGAACAAGAATATCAATCTGATACCAATAGAGTTCAAGAACAAATTAACCAGACTCCTGCTGAATTTGTATCAAATAATGCAAATGGCAATTCAGTTACCAGAGCTACAACAACTGTTTACACCGGAACAAACTATACATTTTCACAGGCAGACTGTGGGGCCCACGGTGCATATGATACCTATAATGAAGATAATGGAAATTTTAAACATGGCTGGGGTACGACATCGGGTGGTTACGCTGATGCTTTAGCGCAATATACTATAATGGGACATCAGTCAGCCACTACTTGGGCATGGGTAGGCAAAGCAATAAAAGTTAGCGGTACACGCCAAGCAAGAATCACATATGATGGTGCGTGGGCGGATTATTTGATAGGTTTCACAACGCCTGTTCTTACTAGAGGAACTGTTAAGATTTCTGTATACAACGCGACCGATGGTACAGAAGTTGCATCAAAGACAATAGTAAATAACAGTAATTATACTGGAATCCCAGTTATAGATAGTGATGATTTTAATGATTATCTTGATGTCAATTTAGTTAATGGAAAAACATATTATTTAAAAATGCAGTGTTGGGCGTATGTAGGTGCCGGTGCTTATGGAATGGCTGATCTGATTAGCAGCAACGATGTACCAGCTCGTGGTGGAGACGGAGTTGATTATAATTCTATAAACATTAGCTGGCTCTAGTATTTTCTTTCATTGCCGTTATTTTGTTGGAGGTATATTAATGAATTATATTGAACTAATAAGATACCCTATGGTTATCAGTACAATTATTTTGCTTGTATTGATAATAGAAGCTTTAGTAAAGTTTAGCCTTCAATTACGACGTAGTGGCAATTGGTATTTTGATAAAGCTAAGGTTATAGAATATTGGGTAATTGGCATTTTTGTTACAACTTCGTTTATGTTGCTCAATTTTTTTGATTTTACATTTGAGCATTGTGCTATTCTATTTTTTGTAATAATTTTATGTGGATTTATACGTAGTTATCGCAAGAGTTAGTATTAACAACCTTAGTACTAAGACTTATTCATCTGAGAGTCAATTAGGATTAACTAAAATTGACTCTCAGGTTATCTGGGTGCATAATTTAACGATTCCTAAACCTTTTAACGAAAGCTAGCCCCCGAGGGTATAATCGTTAAATTGTATCAATCTTTGAGTCATTAGACAGATTATCTGCCATCTATTGATAAACATTCCGATATCAAATATGGTCCGTACCTGCCCATAGGGAAAGACGGAGCGAAAAAACAAGTATACCTGGTAACCTTCGTAGATGATGCCACCAGATATGTACTTCATGGCCAGTTCTATCCGGTAC
>JAQVWB010000111.1 GCA_028698695.1 Syntrophomonadaceae bacterium
TTTGTTTCATCTTCATCCCCATCTGGGTAAGAGAATTCACCGGGGTCATAAAGCTTCCCAATAAACCCTGAAATGCTATTAGAGAACCTATGGTCAGATTGCCGCTCATAATAATCAGTCCACCAATAAACAGGACTATTACATTCGCAAATTCCCCAAGGAATTCAGGCAGATGTATCAATATCTGGCTGGTTTTACCTAATTTCTGCTGGGTATTAATTTCCTTGGCATGATACCCCGACCACTTGGCAAAAAAGTCAGATTCCGACCCGGATGCTTTCAGCGTTTCAATTATATATAACCCCGATATGGAGAATCCCATTACTTTACCGCGATCCTGCAACAATTTTTTATTCATGGTTTCAATCTGATTGGAAGCATATAATAGATAGGCAATGCTTAAACATGCCGCCGACAAGGAAACCAGGGTTAGCATAACGCTGTATTGCATCATGACAGCCAGATAAAAAAATATGGTTAAAAAGCCTATGGCAGTTTCTGCCATTTCACGGGAAAGAAAAGCTGCTACGGCATCATTGCTCTGCAGACGATTACCTATATCCCCTGCGGACCTCTGCTGAAAAAATTCCACCGGCAGTCGGAATATATGCCAGAAAAACTTACCCGCATTGCTTATAGCAACCTTGGTTTCCATTTTTAAAAGATAATGCTGTTGCAAACCTGTAAGCACAGCCTGCAAAATCACTACCAATCCCATCGTCCACAGCAAAGGTTTCAGCCACTCATTTTTGCCACCCAACAGTATGTCATCAATAAAAATTTTGCTGAAAGCCGGAGTAATAAGGCCGGGTATAACCATCAGTAACCCAATTAACACCAGATAGGTAATCGCTGTTCTGGAACCAATCAACCAGTTGCCCAATGATTCTAAAAAATTATTCTTGTTGCCGCTGGGTTGAAATTCCGGTCCAGGTTCGAAGATTAATACCACTCCGGTAAAAGCCATATCAAATTCTTCTTCGGATATGGTACGAGGCCCGCTGCCGGGATCATTTATAAATACTTTATCTTTATCGAAACCTTCCAGGACCACAAAGTGATTAAAGTTCCAGTGTATAATCGCCGGCAACAAAATATCTTTGAGTTCCTCGGGTTCTTTCCTGAAGCCTTTAGCCACAAATCCATGGCGCCGTGCAGCTTTTAGCATATTGCTGGCCTTGACCCCGTCGCGAGTAACGCCGCAGTCTACCCTTAATACTTCCAGGGGAAGGTATTTTTTATAAAATCCCATGATCATAGCAAGTGAAGCTGCCCCACATTCAACAGCTTCCATCTGAAGCACGGTAGGTACTTTTTTCCGATTTTTACTGGTATGCATATGTATCACCTCAAAATCCATTTACGATATTTTATACTCATATCGGCAGGATCTTTTTAATAAACGGTATTATCATACTGATAGGTCTTTTCTCTGCAACCTTTACTTCGCCAATACAAAAGGTTCCGTCGTCAATAATAATTTCAGGACCTTCAGCTGTTGACCATTTGTAACCGCTGGGGGTGGAATTGTCTAAAACCAACTTTACCTTGACTTCGACCGGAGCACCATCACCCATCAGCTGATTAGCCAGTTCATTATTTCCCAGGGTAAGCATCATCCTCTGTGCACTGGCGGGGTATTCAGACACATGTACTACATTACCCATCATAAATCCGTGCTCTTCTTTTTTTACCGTACTGGGCGAAATATTCACCTCCATACCGGGAATAATCTTTTTGCCTTGTTCCACCGGTACATATACAACAGCTTCTAGGGTGTCAGTCTGAGCATTTTCCTGGCCAATGGTGCAAATAACGCCTCCAGCCTGAACAATATCACCCTTTCTTACTTTCAGTTCAAGAACCCGCCCGGAAGCACTGGCTACTACTTCACTATTGGTAATCAAATCGCGTTGCATTTTCGCTATGTTGTTCTCCAAATCAATTATAGAAACTGTAACGGTATCTTTAAGCCATTGTTCCTGAGCTTTACAGGCAGCTTCAACTTGTTGGAGGTCTGATAGAGGTAACATAGCGATTGTTTGCTTCTTGCTGTTATAATCCATTTCATGTAATGTCAACTGATCTTTGGATTCTTCATAATCTTTTTTGGGAATTGCACCGTTTTCAAATAATATTTTATTGCGATTAAAGGCTGAAAGACTATTCTCATAGTTCATTCTGGCCTGCTCCAGTTCAAGCTCAGCACGAGCTTTTTGATTTATATAATAGGTTCTCTGTCGATTAAGACTGGCTACATTGGCCTCATAATCCTTAAATATCTCCGCAATTTTGCCGTAGACATTGTAGTTTAGTTTGCTATTGTTCATTTCCAGATTTTCAAGATCAATAGCCTTGGCAGCTTCCAGGTCAGCTTGGCTCTGATTAATATTAGCAATCAACTCGGTTTGATCAATTCTGGCTATTACCTGCCCTTTCTCTACATAATTACCGTCACTTATGCTCAAATCAGTAATCTGACCATTAGCATGATGGGTAATGCTGGTAATTCCACCACTGGATAATATGATACCGCTCCCTACTGCTTTATCGGAAATACTGCCCAAAAATCCCCATACAAGTGCCGCAGTTACCAAAAGAGATATAGATAGCAAGGCCAACCAGCCAATGGGAGTTGTAACAGCCAATCGCTGATCAAGTTCTTCGGGAGAAGATAAGCGATCCAATGACACTTTCCTAAAAATTTTGTTTTCTGACATGAACTTATTCCTTCCTTATCAAACTTTAATCGAAATAACGGGTTTGACCATCAATAATAACCTTTGTGTAAATTCCGCGGCCTTCCAGTTCTCCGTTCTCATTGAAAGATATTGTTCCTAAAACTGACTCTTGTTTCTTCATGTCATGTAAATATTCTGCAATTACGGTTGGAGAACAAGAGTCTGTAGCATCAATAGCACGGGTAATCAGTTGCAGAGATTCATATCCCTGTATAGCCCATATATCAGGCTTTTCATTGAATTTCTGCTGGTATCTTTTAATAAATCCCTGTAGTTCAGAACTTAAATACTCGGGGCTGTATGTTGTTACTATAACCACCCCTTCAGCCTTGTCTCCCAATTCATCTGAAAAATGTTCTACATCAAGGCCATCGGCAGATATAATTCCCGCTTCCTGATTAAGTTCCCGTAATTCACTGATAACCTTGCCGCCTTCAGGCATATTCAATGCCAGTAATACCGCATCAAATTCCAGAGCACTCCATTTATCATGGGCTTTCCTAAATTGGTCTACCGTTGCCAACCCCGCAGTCCTGTCTAAAACTTTGATTTCATTTTCCTGGGCAGCTTCTTCAATGGCATGAGCCAAGTTTTCACCATATGAACTTTCTTCATAATAAATTACTACTTTTTCATATCCCTGTGCCTTAGCATGGCTGCAAATTTTCCTGGCTATTTCGTTATCACTGGTTATATTTTGGAATACATATTTATAGCCCTTTTCCGTTAATTCAGGATTGGAAACGGTAGGGACAATATTAAGCATTCCTGCTTCCTCATAAATCTTCGCTATTGGTATGCAAATATCAGAATACCAGTGTCCTATTACCGCTATCATCTCAGTATTTTCTGAGAACCCTTGGGCAATATCAACAGCATTCTTGAATACACCTTTGTCATCAACAATTTTTACCTCTATTTTCTTACCGTTCACACCTTTAGAATTAATATCTTCAACTGCCAGCTCGATGCCCTGCAGAAATTTGGTATTTTCACGCGTAAATTCCATAGGGACCGGTACACCAACCAGAATAGTTTCACTTCGACCCGTATTTTTTTCCCTTTGCTGCAGCAGATCGCCTCCAGAACAACCTGAAAGCATAAATAGCGAAACTATGCACAAAATTAGTATTCTTGTTTTGTGTTTCATCTTTAAGACCTCAATTCCCGCTAAATAATATAGTCATTTATCCCATTCTGACTGTTGGATATCATTTTATCAGTACCAGGTTTTTGCCAAGTAAACATTACAAATACTACTATCAATAATAGAACAATTAAGGATATCAGTCCCACCCCCATCCTCGTTCCCAAAGATAATGCCATACCATATACGATCGGTCCGGCCATCCTGCTTGAGCTGACCATTATACTGAACGAAGCAATTCCTTTGTTAATCTCCATATCCTTGATTCCCTTAAGGTTGAGAAAATAAGTTGTCTTCAGCGATATTCCAAAGCTTTCTGCCACTCCCAGCAAACTAATGGTCACAAAGGCAGCAACAACTGAGCCTGAAAACGCAAATACAGTCAAAGCAAATATAACAATCAACATGGATGCAATTATTCCTTTGGTATTACCCAGTTTATTAATTACAATCCGGGTCATCAAAGGACCTAGATATATTATAAATAGCCCGTTTAACAGTATTCCTCTGCTTATATCGCTCTGAGACAGTCCGTTTTCTGAAGCAAACAGCGGGAAAAAATAATCCAGAAATGCTCCGCATATAAAGTATGGGATAAAAATACAAAGCAAAAACAGTAACGCTTTTTTATCGGTTAAAAAGGCTATTATTTTTTCCCGGGAAGAAACTAACTCATTACCTTTAACAGCTATTTCATAGTCGGTCATCAAATTGCGAACAAAAATAATAGGGATAATTATTCCACAGGCAGCCAGGAAAAATACTACCTCGTAACCAATCCGGTCAGCCAGCATACCGCCAATTACTGCCCCGCAATTAAGTCCAGCAATTGATCCGGCGGCAAATTCAGCGATACCGGCATTGCTCTCCGGCAATGATACAACCAAACTACGGATGGTCATTAGTATATATCCCAAACCCAATCCGGCAACCATTCTGGAAAGAATGAAAGGAATTGCAGCGGGGCTCATTCCCGACAACAAATTGCCAATTACTAAAAATACAGCTCCCGTGAAAAATAAACTGCGCCACCCCTGCCGGTTAATGGTCTTCCCCGCAATTAATATGGCTATTACCCCCCCCAGCATTTCTGCAGAAAGCGGTAACCCCAGTACAACATCTTTTGATAATCCAGCTACAGGTGAATAGAGCTTCTTCATAACAATAGGGATAAATGTCATTGGCATAAATGCACATAAATTTATAAAGAAGATAAGTGCTCTAATCAAGCCATGACTTGATCCGATATTTGCTTTACTATCTGCAAGTTTCTCTTTAACTGTGGGCCCTCTTATCATAAGAGTCACTGCCAGCAGGGTAAGTTCGATCATAAAAAATATCGAAATAACCAGTACAGTCAGCATGTTCAGTAAAATCGCAAACATCTGGTCATCAATATAATCCTGTGAAATTGTAGCCGTTATAATTATTGGTTTTTCATTCTTCCGGAGTTCTGTTCCCGGCTGGTAATCCAGATAAATATCTTTGATTTGCGGTAATGCCACATTAATGCTATTTAAATAATCATCTACACCTTCGATGCTTTCCAAATGCAGTCCCTTGGCATAAATACCCGCAATGTTTTCGCCCACAATATTTTCGATGAAACTCCTGCTGGAGTCAGACATGTCATTATAGGCACTCCTGAACAGCACATAGTTAATGCCGCTGTACACTAACTGAGCCGCTCCTAACACAACAATAAAGACAATCAATAATTTCTTTTTATCAATCTCATTATTTTTGAAAACAAATCGAGTTCTGAATAGTATTATGCTTAATACTATCAGGGCAAAAATAGCAATAAAAATCAGGTAAATGAACAGACTTTTGGCAAAAGTACTGTTCATTTGGAGGAAATGCTTATCATCAAATATCATTACCAAACTGGCGACCTGGTTTATCTTGTTTTCATTTATTGGTATAAAAATATAAACTTTACCCTGATAGAATGCATAATTGGGGTTTTCCATTGAGGTACTCTGTTTTAATCCGTTTGTATCCAATAACTTGTCCGGTAACCTGGCATCTCTGACAAAACCATTCAAATCATAAAGAATGTCTCCCTCGGGAGTAACCACCTTTACCTGTTCCACCGCATCAACAACTATTTTTAATTCTTTCAGAGTATCGTTCATACCATAAAAGTTATTGATAGGTTTGCCATACAAAAGTGAATACTCTATTTTGCGAACGATTTCATTTCCAGCAACTGAATATGTATTTGCAAGGGATTTATTATAATTATCTGCAAAGGTCATATAGTTAACAAAGCCGGTAAATGTCATAATAACGACCAGCAAAACCACGGCCATTAACAGAACTGTACGGCGTATCTCCTTAACACCAATGCCATTCTTTTGCTTGTCCAAATTGTAATTCCCCACAATTCAACAAATATTATTAAAATATTGTGGCAAAGTATGATCAAGGGTAAATGTATGCAATATTCAGACTTTCCCGGTACGGCAACTGCCATATAATTACACAATCTGCCTTTTACTGCCTCTAATCACTCTTTTCTATATTAATTAACATTTTACCTCCTTGCTCTGCTAATTTTCCCTTATTTTTTGGTTTGATTTACCTCCCAGGCTCAATCTCCCCAAGAAAAGCCCAAACACAAAGGTAAACCAGGGAAAATGCTGAATATACTGTTAACCCCAGCACACAAAACTGCTGTAAAATATAAAATATGGGACTAATGCAATATAGAAGTATTACAGGTTTTTTATTATAAAATTCATGATTTAAGGAAAATATATAATTATAT
>JAQVWB010000112.1 GCA_028698695.1 Syntrophomonadaceae bacterium
CGCTTGAGTATGTGGATGGTATTGTCAGCAATATCAGAAAGCTTTGGGATACCTTGCTGATTACCAATAATGATTTTATTCGTACTTCGGAGACTCGTCACCAGGAAGTAGTCCAGAAGTTATTCCAAAGAGTCTATGACCAGGGCGATATCTATATATCCGAGTATGAAGGCTGGTATTGTACCCCTTGCGAAACCTTTTTTACTGAACGGCAATTGGCAGAAGGCAAGTGCCCTGACTGCGGACGCGAAGTAGAGTTAGTAAAGGAAGAAAGTTATTTTTTCCGGATGGGGAAATATGCCGGGCAATTACTGGAACATATAGAAAAAAACCCTGAGTTTATTCAGCCGGTTTCCCGGCGTAATGAGGTAGTCAGTTTTATTAAACAGGGCCTGGAAGATTTATGCGTTTCCCGCACTACTTTTTCCTGGGGAGTTCCGGTTCCGTTTAATAATAAACATGTAGTATATGTATGGTTTGACGCCCTGATTAATTATTTGAGCGCCATTGGCTATACCAGTGATGAAGATCTATTTAACAAATTCTGGCCGGCTGATGTGCATCTGATGGCCAAAGATATTCTGCGTTTTCATGCTATTATATGGCCGACGATGTTAATGGCGGCCGGTTTACCTTTGCCCCGTAAAGTTTTTGCTCATGGATGGATTATGCTCGAAGGCGGAAAAATGTCGAAATCCAAGGGCAATGTGATTGACCCGGTGGAATTGACCAGCAAATATGGTATTGATGCCGTGCGCTACTACCTGGTAAAAGAACTCAGCTTTGGACAAGACGGTATGTATTCGGAAGAAATGCTGGTTAACCGAATAAATTCTGATCTGGCCAATGATCTGGGGAACCTGATCAGCCGCACCACCGCTATGATTATCCGTTATTTTGATGGAAAACTGCCGGCTGCGGATATTACTGATCCGGTAGATGCAGAACTTAAGGAAGCTGCCCGTATAGCTTATAAAGAAGCCACTGAAAAACTGGATAACCTTGATTTTTCAGCTTATGTAATTGCAACCCTTAAACTGGTATCCAGAGCGAATAAATATATAGATGAAACCGAACCCTGGAAACTGGCCAAGCAGGAGGAAAGCAAGGGTCGTCTGGCCACGGTAATGTATAATCTGGCTGAATGCATACGTATAACACTTTTACTTTTGGCCCCTACCATGCCGACTTTGCCAAGTCGGGCCAACCAGCAAATTTGCTTATTTGATGATATTGAGCAATTGCGTTGGGAAGATGCTGGCAATTGGGGACTGGCCCGTCCCGGTGCGCAGGTTGCCAAAGGCCAGTCACTATTTCCGCGAATTGATTGGAAAGCGGTTAATAAAGACGAGGAGGCTGTTCCAGAAAAGGCCCCGAAAGAAGAAGCGCCATCACCTGCTCCGGCCCCGGCGCAGGAAAAAGAATATATTGGTATTGATGACTTTGCCCGCCTGGATTTGCGTGTAGCTGAAGTAACTGCCTGTGAGAAAATGCCCAAAGCCGATAAGCTGTTAATACTGAAAGTTAAATTAGGCGAAGAAGAGCGAACGGTAGTATCAGGAATAGCCCAGCATTATAAACCGGAAGAGCTGATTGGCAAAAAAGTTGTGCTGGTAGCCAATCTTAAGCCAACCAAGTTGCGTGGAGTACTGTCCGAAGGCATGATTCTGGCAGCTTCCGATGCGAATACTGTAGAGGTATTATTTGTAGACTCTGATATTGAATCCGGCAATCGGGTCAAATAGATTAATGGTGAGGGGTCAGGAATCAGGTACGAGGAGGAGGAGTAAGCTCTCCTCTGACTGTAGACATCGATTAAAGTAGTTCCTCACTTAGAAAGTAATAAACTTAATAATTTGAACCTGACGATAACTGATTATTACTGACTCAACCTGACTATTATAAGGTTCAAAATTACCGTTAGAAGTTAGGCAATGCCATCAAAAGTAGCTGAGCGTAGAACAGGCGTATTTGTCACTCTGAGCGTAAGCGAAGAGTCTAAGCAAAACAATTAGATAACATTAAGTATACAGATGCTTCGCTTTGCTCAGCATGACAAAGAAGATGTTATTCATTATTAAATCGTCAGGTAATTTCAGATAAGATCAGGTAAAGTCCCTTTACAGGACTACTGATGTTCACTAGCGTTCACAATTAAGGTTGCAGGTTAAAAAATGAAACCGAAATTGATAGTACAGGTAAACTCACCATGAATAGCCTGTTGGGAGGATTAGCCTATGTTAATTGATACCCATGCACATTTACAGGATGAAGAAATGTTGTCGGATCTGGAGGCTGTACTGGCTCGGGCTAAAGAGGCCGGAGTAGATACAATAATTTGTATCGGTTATGATCTGCCCTCATCAAAAAAGGCTGTAGAAATAGCCCGTCAGCATGAACAGGTTTTTGCCGTAATTGGTGTTCATCCTCACAGCGCCTCTGAATTGGACGCACAGACCATAGATGAGCTGTTTAAGCTGGCAAAAGATCCGCAGGTAGTAGCCATTGGTGAAATCGGCCTGGATTTTTATCGGGATCTTTCTCCACGTGACCAGCAGCGAACGGCATTTATAGAACAGATAAAAATGGCCCGGGAGCTTTATAAACCTATAGTAATTCATGACCGGGATGCCCATCAGGAAGTTTTGGATATAATAAAGGCGGAAAAGGCTGGTATCAACGGCGGAATTATGCATTGTTACTCCGGTCATCTTCCTCTGGCAGTGGATTTGATGAAAGCCAATTTTTATATTTCCTTTGCCGGTCCGCTGACTTATAAAAATGCTCGCAAGACCCAGGAGGTGGCAGCTAAAATTTCCTTTGACCGCATATTGATTGAGACAGATTGCCCTTACCTGACTCCGGAGCCGCTGCGGGGGCGCCGCAACGAACCGGCTAATGTTTATCATGTTGCAGCCAAGTTGGCGGAGTTACGCAACAAGACTATCGAAGAAACCGGCTATATAACTTCCCGCAATGCCCGAACCGCATTTCGTCTTCCCGATTGAATCGGTACCATCATTGCCCTGAGAAATTTACTTTCATCAGCTACTTAATATACTTATACCAAATAAACGGTCAGTGGAAAAAGCTCCTTTGAATCAGGTATTTAAAGTTTATAGCTGATCCTTGTTGCGGGCAATGACATTAATGTCAACCCGTTTGCCCTCAATGTTATATACGACCATTTCGGCCAGATTGGTGGCATGGTCGGCAATACGTTCCAAGTGACCTGCCACCAGCAGCAAGTCAGTGGCCTGAGGTATGTTTTGAGTGTCCTGCATCATGTAAGTCAGAAGTTCCCGATAAATTTGTTCATAGAGGGCATCTGATTGTCTTTCCATGTCTACCAGACTCATCGCCAGATAAACATCCGCATCAATAAAGGCTTGTAATGATGTTTTCACCATATCCTGAGCGATTTGGGCCATATGTGGAATATCTATTAATGGTTTAATATAAGTTTGATCATGTAATCTGATAGCGATCTCAGATATTTCTTCAGCGTGATCGGCCATACGCTCCATATCGACAATAATTCTCAAGGCAGTGCCAATGAAGCGCAGGTCTTTGGCCATAGGTTGTTTAAGGGCTATAAGCTGCAAACATTTTTTCTCTATATCCAGTTCCATTTTATCGATGATGTCATCGCGAACAATTACCTCCCGGGCCAGCTCCATATTTTTATCAACCAGAGATTTTATCGCTTTATGGATTTGTTCTTCCAGCAGGCATCCCATTTTCATAAGCTCTTCTTTTACTATCCCCAGTTCATGTCCCAGGGTTTCAATTACCATTACTTTCACCCTTCCTGACTTATTAACCAAATCGACCGGTAATATAATCTTCAGTTCGTTTATCCCTTGGATTCACAAATAATTCATCAGTCTGATTGAATTCAATCAGCTCTCCGTTAAGAAAGAAACCGGTATAATCTGAAACCCGGGCAGCCTGTTGCATATTATGAGTCACGATTACAATGGTATATTTATTCTTTAATTTTGCAATCAATTCTTCGAGCCGGGAGGTAGAGATGGGATCCAGGGCTGACGCCGGTTCATCCATAAGAATAACCTCCGGATCCACTGCCAGCACGCGGGCAATGACCAATCGTTGTTGCTGTCCACCGGACAGCCGGGAAGCCGGGCTGTTTAAGCGGTTATTGACTTCTTCCCATAAATTAGCCGCCCTAAGGCTCCTTTCTACAATATTGTCAATTTGATGCTTTTGCCTGATCCCATGAATACGAGGTCCGTAAGCTATGTTGTCATAAATGGACATGGGGAAAACCGAGGGCTTCTGAAAAACCATACCCACCTTTTTTCTAAGCGCTACTACATCAAGTTCTTTGGTGTAGATGGGTTGCTGATCCAGATAAACCTGCCCTTTTATGGAAGTACCCGCGATTAATTCGTTTAAACGGTTCAAACTGCGTAAAAAAGTTGACTTGCCACAGCCGGAGGGGCCTATAAGGGCGGTAACTTTGTTTTGTTCTATATCCATGTTTATAGCATGCAAAGCCTGGAAATCCCGGTAAAAGACATCTAAATTCTGACTTTGTATTTTATAAATTCTTTCCATATGCACACCTCTTTAATTAATGCATTGCCTGTGAGAATCTCCGCATGCTGAGATTCGCCAGGAAGTTTATAATTACAATTAAAACGATTACTAAAAATGCCGTTCCAAAAGCCCTTTCCAATGAGATCCCCTCCATGGCCAGCAGGTAGAGATGAACAGACATGGTACGGGTCGGATCAAATACAGATAGGGGCATTCCCAGCGAACTTCCCGCCGTGAGAATCAGAGCAGCAGTTTCACCAATTGCTCTGCCGATTGAAAGTATTACTCCGGTTATGATACCCGGCAGTGCAAAGGGCAGTATAACCTTTTGTGTCGTTTGCCATTTGCTGGCACCCAGAGCCAGACTGTTTTCCCGATATTCCACTGGCACGGTTAGAATAGCTTCCTGGGCAGTTCGAGTAATCGTTGGTAATATCATAATTGCCAGGGTAATACCGCCGGATAATATTGACCAGCCCAGGTTTAAAAGAATTACCAGAAATACAAAACCAAATAATCCAAAGATAATAGATGGTATTCCGGCCAGTGTTTCCGCAGTCAAATTGACCATACGGGCAAACCGGCTCTGATCGGAGGCGTATTCCTGGAGATAGATGGCCGCGCCTGTGCCAATAGGAACTGCCATTAGCAGTGCCAGCAAGGTAAGGTACAAGGTGCCGATGACAGTAGTAAAAATGCCCCCTTCTGCCCCTGCTTTACGAGGTGACTGCAGGAGAAAATCAAGACTTATTACTGAAAAGCCTTTTATAAGCACATAGCCGACAATGCTTAGTAAAATAGCAACGATTATTAAGCCCGACAGCCAAAACAGGGCGTATATTAATTTGTCTTTCATTTTAGCTGCGCCCACTGTTAATACCCCCCCTGGCCATTAGATTAATCATAAGATTCAGGCATACAATAAAGATAAACAGTACCATACCGGTAGCAAATAATGCAGTCTGATGATCACCGCTGGCATAACCCATTTCCAGAACAATATTGCTGGTCATGGTTCTTACCGGTTCCAGGACACTGCCGGGGATAATGGCGGAGTTACCGGTTACCATTACTACTGCCATAGTTTCGCCTATAGCTCTGCCCATGCCCAGCACAATTGCAGTAATTATGCCTGAACGAGCTGCCGGTACAATTACCCGGGCAATTGTCTGGTAATGAGTGGCCCCCATGGCCAGAGAGCCTTCCTTATATTCATTGGGCACGGCCAGAATGGAGTCTCTGGAAACATTGATTATGGTTGGTAATATCATAATACCCAAAATAATAATTCCGGCCAGCAGACTAAGTCCATTGCCGCCGAAATAATCCCGAATAAATGGAACTACAACAATTAAACCAATAAAACCATATACCACGGATGGAATTCCTGCCAGCAGATTTATCAGGTTACCCAGGACCTGACCGATACGAGCAGGAGCAATTTCTGCCATAAATACAGCCGTACTTAGGCCTAACGGAACCGCCCACAGCATGGAGCCCAAAGTAATCATTATGGAACCCATGAACATGCTGCCAATGCCAAATACACCACGGGTAGGACTCCACTCGGTTTCAAAAAGAAAATTGCCTGGTCCGATTTTTATTAGCAGAGGGAGACCTTTGGCGAATATAAATATGGTGATTAAGAAAATCACCAGTATAAATAGTGCTGCACAGAGCAGCAGAACTATCTCAATCAGTTTTTCACCCTTATGCCGGCGACCTCGACCCGAATTTTGAGCAAACCTGATGGTATTGTTTTTACGAGTATTGATTTGTAATCTTGTGGTTGATTGCATTTATATCGCTCACTTTCAGTTTCCAGCAGCGCAGAGGCCATTTTAGAATTATCCCTGCCATGCTTCTGCTATTTAATTTTAAATGCCCCTTCTTCTACAATCAGATTCTGGCCGGGTTCACTGAGAACAAAATCGATAAATGATTTGCTCAATCCCTGAGGCTCGTCTTTCGTAATATATATGAAGGGTCTTTGAATCTTGTAAGCGCCGGATTTTATATTAGCTTCATTGGCTATTACTCCATCAATATCTACGGCCCTTACCTCCTGATTAACCTTGGACAAAG
>JAQVWB010000113.1 GCA_028698695.1 Syntrophomonadaceae bacterium
GAACTTCATTTTCCACGCAACGGGCTGCATAAGTTGCCAACCGGACTCCACGCTCGTCATTGAAAGTCTTAATCGCCTTTATTAATCCAATAGTGCCAATGGAAATTAGATCTTCCATATCCTCACCGCTGGTTTCATATTTACGTACTACATGAGCTACCAGTCTCAGGTTATGTTCAATTAATTTATTTCTTGCTTCTTCACTGCCTCCCTTAAGCTTTTGCAGACATTCCCTTTCCGCTGCTTCATTTAATGGTTGAGGAAAAGCCCCATTGGCCATGTAACCAAACAGGAACAGGGTTCCTTTAACAATAGCCCCCGCTGCCAGGAGCCATGCCAATATAGTCAAAAGACCACCTCCATATAATTGAGCGTTTTATACTTTATGAAGCTAGTTGGCGAAATGTGACTAAAATTTGCAGGTAAAGAATGGTGACTTAAATAGTTTAATCAAATAATCTTCTGAGTATTGTTGCATTATAACTATATGTTATAATACTCACATGGAAAGGAGGTTCGATTTATGCCCGAAGAATTCAAACCAGGTTGTCAGAGACCAGCGATTAAAAGACCCAGTTTAGAGACCGAATCAACTGACCAGATTACTGTTAAGGAGGCGAAATCATCTATGGTGAAAGTAGGTAAACCAGCCCCGGATTTTACCGCATCTGCTTATCTGGCAGGTAAATTCGTAAATGTAAGTCTCTCGGAGTTTAAAGGCAAATGGGTTCTGCTATGCTTTTATCCGGGTGATTTTACCTTTGTTTGAGCCACTGAAATTTCAGCAGTTGCTGAAAAGTATGAAGAATTTCAGAAGTTAGGCGTCGAAGTGCTCTCCTGCAGCGTTGACAGTGTATTTGTCCATAAAATGTGGAATGACCACGAATTATCCAAAATGATCAACCGGGATATTCCTTTTGCCATGCTCTCTGACCAGGATGGCTATATCGGTAAATTGTATGGCATTTATGACGAAGACAGCGGTGTTGAAACCCGGGGAAGATTTATTATTGACCCGGACGGGATTATTCAGGGGTTTGAAGTTTTAACTCCTCCGGTAGGCAGAAATGTCAAAGAGTCCTTCCGGCAAATTCAGGCCTTCCAACTGGTACGTGCTTCAGAAGGAACCGAAGCTACTCCTTCCGGTTGGAGACCAGGAAAACAAACCCTGAAACCAGGACCGGATCTGGTAGGCAAGGTCTGGGAAGTATGGAAAGTCAGCGAAGCTTTTGAAGATTAAATTTTTCGAAATGCTATTCTGATTAACAGACAATATAATACTCAAAAAATAATGGGAACTGTTTAACCAGAGCAGTTCCCGTTATTTAATAGAAGCAGATAATGCCGAATAACGAAAATTTTTAAGGATTATGGTTCCAATTTTTAGAATCTGACTGAACCTGAATTAACCTGATCTGACCTGACAGTTTTTTTATTAATTAATAGAATCAGGTTAAGTTAGTAAAGAGTCAGGTTAGTCAGGTTCAATATTTATAAATCATCCTTAAAAGAAAACTGAACTCACAACAAAAACCATAAAGCCTTTAGCTTAAATTAAGATTGGTATCAGATTATCCACTCAATTAACTGATACCTTTTCAGCATCAAGGTCTGTTTTGACAAGATGACTGCTATCATATTCATTTTCGTCCAACACTTCCGTTTCAGGTTCAGCAGTTTCTTCTGCCATGGCAACGGTTTCAACATCAGATTTTAATACAACTTCAGGATCTGGTTCGGCAGGATCAGCATTATCGTTGCCATTTAGCTCCTGCCACCATTTCTGATGGCGGTGTTTGATATAATCAGCATTAATGTAACCGCTGAACATGCTGGGTACCAGTGGCCAGTTAGGCCGCAGCAGAAATGCGCCCAGGTGAGCAATTATATTCAAAACCATAATTACGGTAAACAGATTATGAATCTGGGCTGTCCAGAAAACCACTTCTGCTGACAGATTAATCCCGGGAATATTTTTATATACCTTTATTATACCGGTAAGGATCAATACCAGAGTTGTAAAAGCAGTCAAGCTGAATGCCAATCGTTGTTCAGCCAGATATTTTCCGCTGGGTGGTTCCTCCGCCAAACCAACCAGTGAGGCAAATATCTGCATTGACTCTTTGAAATCACCTTTTTGGGGTAATATTTCTCTTTTCTTGCTCATAATAATATAGGTTACATAATAAATGGAAGAAAATATTAATACTACGGCTGCATAATAATGAATGTTTAAAGTAACCCAATAATTGCTTGACCAGGATAACCCGGGCAGGGTATCGATAAAGTAGCGTTTATATACCGGCATTTGCCCGAATCCGGAGAAAAGCAGTATGAAAATTGACAGAGCGGTACTCCAATGTATAAACCGAATGACTTGGTTATGCCTCAGAATTTTCATTTTCCTTCTCCCCCTTCGTCATAATCTTATAGGCACTTATCCCGGCAGCAGCCAGACCCGCAAATGGCGCCACCAACATGCTTTTTACCGCACCGTCAGCTGAATGCAGCGGATTACTAATGCCCGGGGGCATAGCCGGTCTACCTGGCTTTTCATCTATTTCCTGGTTCAACAAAGCTTCATTAATTTTTTCAAATGGCACTTTGGATAAATAGAAAGTCGAAGTTCCGCCATTTTCATCCCGGCCATAGATATAGCCATTATTTTTTGCCAGCCATTTATCTGCATAAGCTTCCATTTCCCGGCGCGGTCCAATCATCAAAGCCCCGGTCGGACAGGCATTTACACAGGCAGGTTCCTGACCTTCTTCCAGAAGATCTGCGCACAAATCGCATTTATACATTACTCCACCTCCGGCATAAGTGGGAGCAATATCGAGATAAATACCAACCCCGGCCTGACGCTGCGGTATGTGCCAGGGACAGACGTCCCGACACTTGGCTCCGCCAAAACACGCTCCAGTATCGATAACTACAGGTCCTTTGGCAGTTTGATCAATTACTCCGAAAGGACATAAATCAGCACAGGGTGCAGAATCACAATGCATACAGCGTCTGGGAATGTGCAATTCCTGTCCCTTGCCATCGTGTTCTACCCGTATATGTTGTACATAAGTCCAGTTATATGGAGTTAGACGGTTGGTAAGGTTTTGTTTTTCTGACCAATCCTCGTGCTGACTCTGTGGCCAGTAATCCTGAATAGGTTTGATTGGCTGCGGAAAACGCTCTTCATTCTTATTACGGCAGGCAGTAACACAACGAGGGGTATCTAAATCCGGACATCCATTGCATTTACTTAAATCTATAACTGTAGCCAAGGGTTCATCCATATCAACTGCCTGGGCAATACGTTTCGTTCCGGTTATCGCAGCGCCAATGGTTAATCCTGATAAAGCCGTCCTTTGCAGGAAACTGCGACGAGTCATGCTCATAATTTCTACCTCCAGTAAATAATTATAAATTCGCCATACCCTATAGGGGTATATGAAGAATACCAAATACTTATTTATAAAGCAAGTCTTTTAAATAAAAAATCATATTAATTCATTCTTGACATATGCCCACAATGAATTATAATTAATTCATAATGAGCATATGCCCATTATTCAGATAATCAATGAGAGGATGCAGCCAAAATGCCCAGAGGTGTAAAATGCCGTTTTGTAGGTTATTATCCCCCGTTTGTCGATTATCGTCCGCAAGGCATTTCCGTTGATGAGCAACAAGCAGTAATTATCAAAATCGAAGAAATAGAGGCTATCCGGCTAAAAGATTATTTAAAACTGGAACAGGAAGACTGTGCTGTTAGGATGCAGATATCCCGCAGTACCTTTCAAAGAATACTGACCGAAGCCCGCAGTAAAATTGCTGACGCATTGCTTAATGGCAAAGCTATAAGAATTAAAGGCGGTGATTATTGCTTGGGAAGCGGCTATTGCTGGCGCTACGACAGGCATTTAAATGATCAGGACGACTGCAGTATGAGAACTTTTTTTGAACAGCTTGAGTCTTTAAATAAAGCGGAGGTGATGGTTTTGAAGAACGTTGTTGCCATTTGCAGTACTGGATCAGCAACAGACAGTATGGTAGATGAACGCTTTGGACGCTGTCCATATGTACAGATCTGGGATGAAGATA
The DNA here is from genome assembly GCA_028698695.1 of Syntrophomonadaceae bacterium. Classification (GTDB taxonomy): domain Bacteria; phylum Bacillota; class Syntrophomonadia; order Syntrophomonadales; family Syntrophomonadaceae; genus JAAYBS01. The sequence goes on from JAQVWB010000113.1 coordinate 4,099, forward strand.
ATGGCTTCCAGCAGGCTCTGATTAATGATAATCGTGATCAGGGACACGGAGCCGGCATCGGTACTGCACAGATAATCCTGCAGCAGCGCGCTGGAGTAGTAATAACCAATCGTATCGGCCCCAAAGGATTTGCCGTTTTAAAAAAAGCCGGGGTTGAACTGTATGAGTGTTCAGGGCAAGTCACGGTTGAGGAATCCCTGCAACTCTATAAAGGTAATAAACTTAAAAAACTGGAAGCAGCCAACAATTAAATTTAAGGAGGTTATTTAATAATGCTTATTGCAGTAGCAACCGAGAATAACAAAGTAGCTGAACATTTTGGTCACTGTGATCAATTTACCCTTTACAACCTTGAAACCGGAGAGTATTCAACACTGGCAAACCCTGAACATCAGCCAGGTATGCTGCCGGGCTATCTGCGACAGAATGGTGTTGATGTAATAATTGCCGGCGGAATGGGAGAAAGAGCCAAGTTGTTGTTTAATGAACTGAATATTGAGGTTTATGTTGGAATTGCCAGTGATATTGAGTCAGCAGTAGAAACGTATAAGGCTGGCAGACTAAACAGCAAGGATGTGTTCTGCCAACACGATGACCATAACCATGACTGTAATCATGAAAGGGGATAAATATGCAAATTGCAATTGCCAGCGGTAAAGGCGGAACCGGTAAAACCATGCTGGCAGTCTCTTTATCCGAGTTACTGGGAGAAACCTCCATGCTGGTTGACCTGGATGTCGAAGAACCCAATGCCGATTTGTTTCTGGATAAACTGCTGGAACAAAACCACACGGTTACGAGGATGATTCCAGTTATCGATTATTCACTTTGTACCTTTTGTGGAGTTTGTGCAGCAAATTGCGCTTTTAATGCCCTGGTAGTTATACCTGGCGAAGTTATGGTTTTCCCGGAATTATGCCACAGCTGTGCTGCCTGTTATTATACCTGTCCAGTAAATGCAATAACTGAAGGCCAGCATCCGGTCGGTAATATTGAGGAATACCTGTTAAAAAACGCCAGCCGACTTGTAACTGGCCGATTGTCAGTGGGTGAAGCTCAAAGCCCGCCCGTAATCAAGCAGGCTAAAAAAACGGCCGCCCGTTATTGGTGTACCAATACGGTGCTTGACTGTCCTCCGGGAACAGGATGTGCGACTATGGAAGCTGTAAAGGGCTCCGATTATTGTATTCTGGTTACCGAACCAACACCTTTTGGCCGGCATGATTTAAAAATAGTATTGGAAGCAATAAAGCTGCTGAATATTCCCATGGGTGTGGTAATAAATCGCTGGGAAGGCGATGATGCCGGTATTGATCAACTAACTGCTCAATATCAGGTGCCTATTTTGGAGCGTATTCCGTTTAGTCGGGATTTGGCTGCCGGATTTACCAAAGGAGAACATCCTATAAATCTGATGCCGGAATTACGTGATAAACTGGAAAATATTTTGCTGATCTTGCAGGTGACTAAATGATGAAAGAAATTGTTTTTTTAAGTGGTAAAGGCGGAACCGGGAAAACCTCCCTGTGCTCATCCTGTGTTTTTTTGCAGCCCGACTGTGTTATGGTCGATTATGATGTTGAAGCCTCCAACCTTGATATACTATTTGACCTGCAACTAAATTCTGAGGAAGAGATCATATCCGGACAGATAGCCAACATTAATCCGGAACGTTGTATTGAATGCATGCTATGTGAAGATCTGTGCCGCTTTGAAGCTATAGATAATTTGGTTGTTCAGGAAATAGAATGTGAGGGTTGCGGTCTGTGTTTCCATTTGTGCAGTGTATCGGCAATTAGCATGTTTCCCAATAATGTCGGTAAACTATACCATGGAGTTGATTCCGAAGGCACACACTGTTTTTATACCAAAGTTAAACCTGGTGCGGGAAATTCCGGGAAAATAGTTACGCAGATAAAAACCAAAGCCCGTGAACTGGCTGAAGAAAAAAACACTGATTTTATTCTGGCAGATGGTCCGCCTGGTATTGGATGCAGTGTAATTGCCTCTCTTACTGGTGCCAGCCTGATAGTAATGGTAACTGAACCTGGTATATCAGCTTTTGATGATATGAAACGACTCTGGCAGCTACTGCAAAGTCGTTCAGTGCCTGCAGTAATTGTAATTAATAAATGGGATTTAAACCCCGATTACTGTCAACTTATAGAAGAATGGGCGGCTGAAAATCAAATACCTGTTGTCGGCAGAATTCCTTACAGCGGGATGATATCAAAAAATATAACTAATGCAGTTATTCCGGCCAGTGACAGCAATCTGGTCAGTATATACAAAGATGTGTGGCAGGAAATTTTAAAGAGCGTCATGCAGTAAAATCTTATCCATATTTAGCAAGATAGGAGAATGTGAAATGCAGGTTCAAATTAAAATCCTCGTAGAGAATACCACCCCGGTACCCGGCTTAATCGGCGAATACGGATTTGCAGCGCATATTAAAGCTGATGGCAAGAATATTTTATTTGATACCGGCAGTTCCGGAGCACTTATAAACAATAGCCGTATTTTAGGGGTAGAGCTTGATAAACT
>JAQVWB010000114.1 GCA_028698695.1 Syntrophomonadaceae bacterium
TCATGATTTGTAGTTAACTGTTATCCCTATGGCTGTAGAATAGTTAAAAAATAGCTCGGTGCCAATACGTTTCATTGCGTTTTGTGCCTTGAGCGAAGCGAAAGGAATGGAAATAATTATGAAAAAGAATCGTCTTCTAATTGCCCTTTTATTAGGGATGTTGCTGGTTATAGGAGGTTGTGCTGCTCAGGATACAACCCCCCAGGCTCCTGCCCAACCCACTATTGAACTTAACATCTCTGCTGCTGCCAGCCTGACTGATGCTGCCAAAGAAATGGAGCAGCTATATAATAAAGAGCATCCTGAAGTCAAACTCGTTTTTAATCTTGCCGCATCCGGCACTTTGCAAAAACAGATAGAAGAAGGTGCTCCGGCTGATGTTTTCATATCTGCAGGCAAAAAGCAGATGGATGCTTTGCAGGAAGGTGGATTTATAGTAAATGACAGTCGCCAGAATTTACTTGGCAATGAATTGGTGTTAATTGCACCCCAAGATAGTAAAATTGAGACCTTTGACGATTTAGCAACTGATAAAGCCGCTAAAATCAGCATTGGTACCCCTGAGACAGTCCCAGCCGGTAAATATGCCCAGGAAGCCCTTACTTCCCTTAACTTATGGGAGCCTATTCAGCCCAAGCTGATTATGGCCAAGGATGTCCGTCAGGTTCTAACCTATGTTGAAAGTGAAAATGTAGATGCTGGACTGGTTTATCGTTCGGATACAATTGGTTCGGAAAAAATTCGCATTGTGGCTGCAGCCCCAGCTGATTCCCATAGCCCGATTGTCTATCCAATGGCTATAGTGGAAGCCAGTCAGCAGCAGGAAGCAGCTCAGGAGTTTATAATTTTTCTAACCAGTGAAACAGCCATTAAAGTCTTTGAAAAATATGGCTTCAAACGCATGCAGCCGTAGTCATTTTTATGAATATACCCTGGGATTTAATTGACTGGTATCCAATCTGGCTATCAATAAAAGTAGCCTTTCTAAGTGCGGGTGTAGTGGCGGTACTGGCACTGCCACTAGCCCGCCTTATGGAAAAATATAATTTTCGGGGCAGGGATTTTGTGGAGGCATTTGTCACGCTGCCCCTGGTATTGCCGCCTTCTGTTGTAGGTTATGGCTTATTGGTTTTGATTGGTCGCAGGGGGCTGTTGGGAAATTTCTTACATAATATGGGCTTAAGCCTGGTGTTTACCTGGTGGGCAGTTGTCCTGGCCGCCAGTGTAGTAGCGTTTCCCTTAATGTACCAGAGTGCCCGCGGGGCTTTTGCCAGTGTTAACCCCGACTATGAGAAAGCTGCCCGTACACTGGGTGCCGGTGAATTGGCAGTCTTCTTTCGGGTTACGCTGCCTCTGGCCTGGCCGGGAATTTTATCGGGATTAGTTTTAAGTTTTGCCCGGGCAATGGGTGAATTTGGTGCTACGCTGATGGTGGCAGGGAATATTCCCGGTCGAACGCAAACTATCCCTCTGGCCATTTATTTTGCGGTAGAGTCGGGGGATAAATTAACGGCTAATACCCTGGTGGGAATTATAAGCGTTTTTTGTTTTGCCTTAATTCTGTGGGTAAATCGCTGGAAACAGAAATATCAACAGTATTAAACCGGCAAACATTTGGAGGGATTATGCTAAAAGCTGATTTTGAAAAGGAGTTATGGCATTTTAATCTGCAGGTCAGTTTTGAGGTGCATGCGGGGCAGGTGCTGGTTTTGTGGGGCCCTTCAGGCGCAGGCAAGACAACTGTTCTGGAGTGTTTGTCCGGTTTAAAACATCCCGATGAAGGGCAGATATCATTAAATGGAAAACTACTGTTTTCAAATACAGGTGGGATTAATTTACCGTCACGAAAACGGCGCGTTGGTTATTTGTTTCAGAATTATGCACTTTTCCCGCATATGACCGTGGGTGAAAATATTGATTTTGGCCGGCGTTATCAGCCGGATAAGGATTCATCTTACCAGCGCTGGTGGGAAGATTTGATGCAGGCTTTTGGTATCGGACATCTGATTAACCGCTATTCATATCAATTATCCGGCGGAGAAAAACAACGGGTGGCTCTGGCCAGAGCCATGGCGGTAAGACCGGATCTACTGCTTCTGGATGAGCCGTTCAGTTCATTGGATCATGAAACCAAGCTGGATCTGCGTCGTGAATTGAATGCGGTAAAGAAAACCTGGGATATTCCTGTGGTTTTAGTTACTCACGACCGCGAGGATGCTGATGCTCTGGGAGATTGCATAATTACGATTGATCACGGACAAATGATTCAATCCCAAAGGATGCAAACAGCAAATAAACCGAACACTCAAATCTGCAACTCTTTATAAATAACAAAACCTGATAAGATTCCGGTGCCTGAGAATAGCCAGCACTCATTAAATATGATTAAATATGTAATATCAGGTCTTATGCCTGAAAATGAAATGATTGGCAGAAAGAGTTGATTGTGCTGGTGGATATCGTTAAACAACGAAACCTGAAAGTTTTCAAAGAAGGCAAGCTTTCAGATGTAACGGACTATATGGTAGTGGAGAAAAGCCTGCGTATAATACTTAACGGTCATGAACTGGTAACCTTAGCCTGTTCGCCCGAGGCTACAGAACAACTGGCAGTAGGATATCTGCTCAGTGAGGGGCTGTTAAACAGTCGGGAAGACATTAAAAGTATGCAGGCGGATGATCCTCTGGCTGTAAGTATCGAGACATTTTCACAGACAACATTTCCGGCAGGAGCAAGGAAAATTAATACCTGTATGGGCAAGGGTGGGACCGGATTACCGGAACCACTGCCGGTAGATACAGAAATTCCAAAGCTTGATCCCTGGCATTTGCTGAAGCTTATCCATGAACTGGATGCCACTTCGTTTACTTTTCAGCGTACCGGGGGAGTTCACAGTGCAGCTTTGGGAGACAGCGATACCATGCTTGTAAGGTACGAAGATATTGGCCGACATAATGCAGTTGATAAAACTCTGGGACATGCTGTACTGGAGGGAATTAAGCTGCAGGACAAGGTTTTGTTGTTAAGTGGCAGAATTGCATCGGAAATTCTTATTAAAGCGGCCCGTAACCGTATTCCGGTTATAGTTTCCCGTTCAGCGCCAACTCTGCTGGCGGTAGAATTAGCTGAGAAATTAGGCCTGACTGTAGTGGGCTTTGCCCGGGGTCAACGATTTAACGTATATGCTCATGGGGAACGCATAAAATTCGATTAGAAAACCATGGTAATGATAAAGGTAAAAGACCTTAAAGTAGTATAAATAAAAACAAAATTACCTAAAAGAGACATGAAGTAGCATAAACAAGACCAAAATTACCTATTGTTATATACTGCATAATGCAGGGATATATGAAAAAAAAATATTTTGGCGAAGTGGAAGCCTTGAAATGCCGGTATACAGGTATTATGTAGTCGGCATTTTGCTTTTTTACACGCTTTGGTCCTTGTAAAACGTCTAATAACTGGAGGAACTCCCTCCCTTGTGTCGAATAAGAACTGATATAGCGTTAATTGTTTAGTACAATTTCATAGCTCCGAGTCATATCCGCCTAAAGTCCATGACTATGGAAATATGACCGTCAGGGTATACCGGGAAACAGGTATGCCTCCCGTATTTGGAAAGGAGCTGGCTTAATGCAGGTAATCATACTTGCATTAAGCTGTCTGGGGTCATCGAACCAGAAAGCCTCCTATTTCGTATAGGTGGTTTTTTTGTTCGCTTAGGATGGTATTTTTAGAAGGGAGTGGAGATTTTGGACAGGGTGAAATTAACTATTAACGGGAAGGAGGTTGAAGCTCCGGCAGGTAGTACTATATTACAGGCTGCAGAAATGGCTGGCATTGAGGTCCCAAGATTATGTTATGATCCTCATCTTAGTAGTTTGGGGGCATGTCGTCTGTGCGTGGTAGAAGTCAAGGGCAATCGTTTATTGCCGGCTTCCTGTGTTACTCCGGTAACCAATGGCATGGAAGTTGAGACTGAAACTGATAAAGTAGTGCAGGCGCGCAAAACTATTCTGGAACTTCTGGTTGCCAATCATCCTCTGGATTGCATGACTTGCGATAAGATGGGGGCATGCAAACTAGCAGATTACTGTTATAAGTATGGGGTCAAGGATAGTCCTTTTGTAGGCGAAAGGCATGAATATCCGTTGGATGACAGTAATCCATTTATTATTCGTGATATGAACAAGTGTATCCTTTGTGGTGCCTGTGTTCGTGCCTGTGAAGAAATGACCGGACAGGATAATCTGTCCTACCTGAATCGTGGCTTTAACCGTAAGGCAACTACGGCTGCCGATGTGCCGTATATCGAATCTGATTGCGTATTTTGTGGACAATGTGTAGCAGTATGTCCTACCGGCGCTTTAGTTGAAAAGACCATGTCTGGAAAAGCGCGTCGTTGGGATATTGAACTGGTACGTACCACTTGCCCGTTTTGTGGTACCGGATGTAATTTCGATCTGGCCGTAAAAGATGGCAAGGTTATAGGTGTTCTGTCAACACCGGAAGCACCGGTAAATGGACAAATGCTTTGCGTAAAAGGACGTTTTGGCTGGGATTTCATTTATAATGAAAAACGTCTGACTACTCCGTTAATAAAGAAAAACGGACAGTTTGTGGAAGCCAGCTGGGATGAGGCTTATGATGTGATTGCTGAAAAGTTTAACGCTATTCGTGATCAATATGGCCCGGACTCTTTTGCAGCGCTGAGTTCTGCCCGTTGTACCAATGAAGAAAATTATCTGGTGCAAAAGTTGACCCGTGCTCATATGGGAACCAACAACGTCGACCATTGCGCCCGTACTTGACATGCGCCTACCGTGGCCGGTCTGGCCACTACTTTCGGAAGCGGCGCCATGACTAATCCAATCTATGAAATTACTGAAGAAGCAGAACTGATGCTGTTAATTGGAACCAATGCTACTGAGGCTCATCCGATTATTGGTTACAAAATGAGACAGGCGGCTCGTAATGGGGCTAAAATGATTGTCTGTGATCCGCGTCGCATTGACCTGGTTGACGAAGCTGATTATTGGCTGCAGCTTAAACCGGGCACCGATATTCCTCTTCTCAATGGTCTCATGCATATAATCATTAAAGAAGGTTTGGAAGACAAAAAATTTATTGAGGAGCGTACTGAAAACTACGAAGAGCTTAAAGCTATCGTAGAAAATTATCCTCCTGAAAAGGTAGCCGAATTAACTGGCATTTCAGTGGAAGATTTATATGCGGTTGCTCGTCTTTATGCCACTACTGATAAAGCGATGATTTTCTATACACTGGGTATTACTGAGCATATTTGTGGAACCCGCAATGTTATGAGCGTAGCTAATCTGGCTATGTTAACCGGGCATATTGGTCGTCCTGGAACAGGCGTATGTCCGATGCGTGGTCAAAACAATGTTCAGGGTGCCTGTGATATGGGAGCCCTCCCCAATGTTTATCCGGGCTATCAGGCAGTTGCCAATCCGGATATCCAGCAAAAATATGAAAAGGCCTGGGGTAGAGAACTGCCCAATAAAATAGGGTTAAAGATTCCGGAAATGTTCGAAGCTGCTCACGAGGGTAAAGTTAAAGCCATGTATATCCTGGGGGAAAACCCGGTATTAACTGATCCTGATAGCAATCATATCCGGGCAGCTCTGGAACATCTCGATTTTCTGGTTGTTCAGGAATTATTCCTGACCGAAACTGCGGAATACGCAGATGTTATTCTACCGGCAGCCAGTTTTGCAGAATGTGATGGTACTTTTACCAATACTGAACGCCGTGTGCAAAGAGTACGCCAGGCAATCGAACCAATTCCGGGACAAGCTAATTGGGAAACTATTTGCCAGATGGCAACGCGGATGGGATTACCTATGAGTTATGAACATCCTTCGGAAATATGGGATGAAATGGCCTCGTTGGCACCTTCCATGGCAGGAATCAACTTTGGACGTCTGGAAAACAGCAGTCTGCAGTGGCCCTGTCCTACAGTTGAACATCCGGGTACGCCCTTCCTGCATAGTGGCAAGTTTACGCGTGGCTTAGGTGCATTCCAACCATCTGATCATATACCACCTGCAGAAATGCCGGATAAGGAATATCCTTTCCTACTTTCAACCGGTCGTATATTATATCATTATAATGTAACTACACCGTACTCACCTGGCATTGCCAGCATATGGAATAAAGAATTGGCTGAATTCCATCCGTTGGATGCCGCGAAATTAGGTTTGGATAAAGATAGCAAAGTTAAAATTGCTTCCCGTCGCGGTGAAGTAACATCAGCAATAAAGATTACAGAAAGAGTACAGCCGGGAATGATCTGGATGTCATTCCATCATACCGCAACTCCAACCAATGCATTAACCAGTGATGCTCTGGACCCAATTACCGGTACCGGAGAGTACAAGGTTGCTGCAGTAAAAGTGGAGAAGTTATAGGATACAGGAGGCTCAGTTATGAGAAAGGTTTCAGTTGAGGAGGCAGTAGGCCTGCCTCTCGGGCATGATATAACTGCCATCGTCCCAGGGAAAAAGAAGTACCGTGCTTTTCAACGGGGGCATGTGGTAACCACCCGAGATGTTGAAAAGTTGCGTAACCTCGGGAAA
>JAQVWB010000115.1 GCA_028698695.1 Syntrophomonadaceae bacterium
AGGATTATTACCTGGTTTTGTGGATGTAGTTTGTATTGTACCCGATCGACCGGGAATAATTGGAGAGCTGGGAAGAATTTTGGGCGAAGACAATATAAATATAGTTGATATTGAGATTCTAAGGGTCCGTGAAGGTGATGGGGGAACCATTCGTCTGGGCGTTCCAAACCCGGCAGACGGAACCAGAGCAGTTGACGCGCTGCAAAATTACGGAATAAAAGCCTGGCTGAGATAGGAGACAAATATGCAACAAAGAATTAATCCCGTAAAAGCGTTGAGTGGTGATATTGAAGTAAGCGCAGATAAATCCATTTCCCATCGGTCTGCGATGTTTGCAGCTTTAGCTCAGAGTGAAAGCCGGATTAAAAACTATCTGCTGGCTGAAGATACCCTTTCAACCTGCCGTTGTATGGAGCAGTTGGGTGTAAAGATTGTACGGGATAACAATAACTTTATAATTAACAGTCCGGGAATAGAAGGATTAATGGAACCGGCTGCAGTACTTGATTGTGGAAATTCAGGCACTTCTATGCGTTTAATGTCCGGTTTGCTGGCAGGAAGATCATTTAATTCGATTTTAAGTGGAGACGAATCGCTGAGCAATCGCCCCATGCGCCGGATAATTGAACCGCTAACATCTATGGGAGCGCATATCTGGGGGCGCGAGAACAACAGCAAACCCCCACTGGCTATTCAGGGCAGCAAGTTACGGGGCGGTAAGTTTAATATGTCAGTAGCCAGTGCTCAGGTAAAGTCAGCCTTATTATTGGCAGGGTTGCAGGCGGATAATCCTACTGTGATAATTGAACCACACCGTTCCCGTGATCACAGTGAACGCATGTTACAGGATATGGGGGCTGAACTCCGTATTGAAGATAATCAGATAACGTTGATCCCGGGTAAATCATTGTCTGTTTGTGACTGGTCGGTACCAGGCGATATTTCTTCAGCAGCCTTTTTTCTCGTAGCAGCCACCATAGTTCCTGATTCAGAGTTAAGGATCAGGCAGGTAGGTATAAATCCAACCCGTACCGGTATTATTCAGGCACTAACGAAGATGGGGGCCAATATAAAGATTGAAAACAACACCATTATTGCTGGAGAACCAGTTGCTGATTTAATTATTAAAAGTGCGCAATTAAAAGGAATAACCGTAAATAAAGAAATGATACCGGAAATGATTGATGAAATCCCGGTTTTGGCAGTTGCTATGGCGATGTCCCAGGGTGAATCCGTAGTACAGGGGGCAAACGAACTAAGGGTTAAAGAAACTGATCGTATTCAAGCCATATCTACTGAATTAAGAAAAATGGGAGTAGATATTACTGAGCTGGAAGATGGATTTGTAGTACAGGGGAATCCAGAGGGCCTAAAAGCTGCTCAGGTATTTTCGTACGGAGATCATCGTATTGCCATGAGTTTGGCAGTAGCTGCTCTGGTAGCGGATAAAACGACGGAAATATTATCATCAGAAGCTGTAAATATATCTTTTCCTGAATTTTGGGGTATTATGGAAAGTATTATTGCATAGTATTGTACCAACCCCGAAAAGATTTTCTAATAGCCCTTCCCACGGAAGGGCTATTAATCTTTAAAGGTAAAATGTTTCCCCACCGGAAATCAATATGATAGAATGTATAGGAAATTAGCTGGGTGGTACCAAAAATGAAAATTGCTATAGATGGGCCGGCCGGAGCTGGAAAAAGCACTCTGGCCAGATGGCTGGCCGAGAAACTGAATTATATATACATTGATACCGGAGCAATGTACCGGGCTTTGACCTGGGAAGCGCTGCGCAAAGAAATCGATATACATAATGCTGCTATATTAGCTGAGCTTGCTCGCACTACTGACATTCACTTCACAATTGATTCCCGTTCGCAAAGAGTGATATGTAATGGAATAGATGTAACCGAACAAATCCGTTCTCCGGAAGTAAACTCGGCGGTATCACAAGTAGCTGCCCATGCAGAGGTACGACAATTAATGGTGAGTAAACAGCAACAAATGGCACAGGCAGTAGCAGTAGTAATGGATGGACGTGATATTGGTGAATGCGTGTTGCCTGATGCAAACTATAAATTTTATATTACTGCCAGTATTGAAGAAAGAACCCGCCGCAGGGCAGCAGAGTTGAAATCCAGTGGATATGAGGTAAATGAACAAAACATAAGCCAGGAAATACAAAATAGAGATTATAATGATACGCACCGTACAACCGGTGCATTAAAAGTCCTGGAAGATTCAATTATAGTAGATACCAGCAACCTTACTATTGAGGAAGCCTTGAATACTCTTCTGGAAATTATCGGAAGGTGAAATTATGTTCTATGCAATAATGCGTGCTTTGGCACGAGGGATATTTTTGATGCTGGGCATGAAGTCAGAAGGGCTGGATAATATACCAAATGAGGGGGCAGTTATAATCGCAGCCAATCATGTCAGCGCATGGGACCCGATAGTAATTGGTGTAACTGTACAGCGTCCAATTAATTATATGGGAAAAGCTGAATTATTCAGAAACCCCCCGTTCGCTTTTATAATGAGTAATTTAAATGCTTTCCCGGTAAAAAGAGGATCTGCTGACCGGGCTGCATTACGAAACTCTTTGGAGCTATTGAACGAGGGTAAGGTATTGGGTATATTCCCGGAAGGTACCCGAAACACGGACGGACTGGCCAAAGTACAGAATGGGACAGCTATGATTGCATTAAAATCAGGTGCTCCAATAGTACCAGTTGCATGTATCGGAACTGATACCAAAATCCCCTTAGGCTGGTTCAGACCTCTGGTAGTAAGAATTGGTAACCCGATTTATATGGATGAATATGCCGGGGAAAAAATTAATTCAACTACTTTGGGTCAGGTGAGCGAAGATATAATGAGGGAAATTAATCGTCTTTTGTGTAAATAAAGAAGGATTTATTAATACTAATACGAAATATATATTAATTTGTGGAGGGTTAACGTTTGCGTATAATTTTAGCCCGGCAGGCAGGTTTTTGTGCCGGAGTTAAACGGGCCATTGATATTGCTGAGAAGTGCTGTGACCAGGAGCATACTTTCTATTCTCTGGGACCGTTGGTAAACAACGATGAAGTAGTTAGATGCCTGGAAAGCAGGGGGATTATACCAATTAAGGGTCTGGAACAGGTAAATCCGCCTCATCGTTTAATTATTCGTTCCCACGGAGCTTCCCGTGATCTGCTGCTCGAGGCCCAATCCAAAGGAATAGAGATTATTGATGCTACCTGTCCACTGGTAAAGCAAGTGCATGAACTGGTTGCGTCGCTTCGAGGTGAAGGTTATGATATTGTAATATTTGGAGATATTAATCATCCTGAAGTTCAGGGTATATTAGGATGGTGTGATAATAACGCATTGGTAATTAATGATGTAAAACAGGTATCACAAATTAAACCGGGACAAAAAATAGGAATAGTATCACAAACCACTAAAGATGAAAATAAATTCTATGAACTGGTTGATGCAATTAAGCTCCAAGCCGGGGTAGTAAAAGTTTGCAATACCATCTGTGCTGCTACAAAAAAGCGGCAGCAAGCTGCCCGTGAGTTAGCTCAGGAAGCTGAGCTCATACTGGTAATAGGTGACAGGAAGAGTTCCAATACAACTACGCTTTTGCGGGAGTGCCAAAACACCGGGGTAAAATCATATCAGGTACAAAATGCTAATGAAATTGAGCCTGATTGGTTTGAGGGAGTTTCAACGGCAGGAATTACTGCCGGCGCTTCAACTCCGGATTGGATAATTAAGGAGGTAATGGATAGGATGACATTGTTGGAAGAAAACGACAACCAGGAAATTAATGAAGAAATCCAGACTAACGAGGAATCATTTGCCCATATGGAGGCTGAAATGGCTGATTTCACTACTCCTTCCCGAGGAGATATTATAAATGGAAAGGTTATTGAAGTCCGGGATGATGAAGTCATGGTAGACGTAGGCGGGAAATCAGAAGGGATTATTCCTCGGCGGGAACTATCAGTTCAAGACATTGAATCTGCCCGTGACCTGGTAGCAGTGGGGGAAGAAATTGAAGTAATGGTTCTGAAGTGGGACGATGACGGGACGATTCTCTTGTCCAAAAAGAAAGTCGACTCACAAAAAGTGATGGATAATCTGGAAAAATATTTTAATTCCAATGAAGTGGTCGAAGGCACTGTAACTGGCAGCGTCAAGGGTGGGTTATTGGTAGATGTAGGAGTAGTAGCCTTTCTACCGGCATCCCATGTTGAAGATGGTTATGTCAAAAACCTAGATGACTATATCGGTAAAGATTACAAATTCAAGATTATTGAGTTTAATCGCAACAAAAGACGGGGTTCCCAGGTGGTATTATCTCGTAAAGAATTGGTAGCCGGCGAAAAAGCCATATTAAAAGAAGCCTTCTGGCAGAATATTGAAGAAGGACAGACCAGAAAAGGTAAAGTTAAGAGAATAGTTGATTATGGAGTGTTTATTGATTTGGGTGGATATGAAGGCTTATTGCATGTTTCTGAACTGGACCATCAAAGAATTGATCACCCCTCCAGCGTCGTAAGCGAGGGAGAGGAGATTGATGTATATATTCTGGCCCTGGACAGAGAGAAAGAGCGTGTATCACTGAGTCGTAAACAGTTGATTAAGAGCCCCTGGCAAGTTGTTTTGGAGAAATTTAATGAAGGCGATATAATTGAGGGCAAAGTAGTCCGTCTGGCACCCTTTGGCGCCTTTGTAGAAATTGAACCTGGAGTAGATGGATTGGTGCATATTTCTCATTTAGCTAACTACCGGGTAGAAAAACCGGAGGACATTGTACAGCCTGGTCAAGTGATTAATGTAAAGATATTAAGCATCGATGCGGAGCAGAAGAGAATTGGTCTTTCTATCAGAGAAGCTGCAGCAGATGATGAACGCGGCGACATAGATGAATATCTGGACAATCAGGAATAGATTGCTATTGAGGTGATCCCAAGTGCCGATTTATGAATTCGAGTGTAAGGATTGTAGCAATAAGTTTGATTTAATGATTCCCAATGCAGACAAAGATAAAGTGAAATGTCCTCAATGTGGTGCTGCTAACATAAAGCAACTAATATCACTGTTCAATAGCAGCAGCGGGGGAAACAAATCTTCCAATATTCAGCCTGGTTGTGCCGGCTGCGCACAACAGGGGGGATGAGGGGTTGGATTTTAAGCTGCCAGGAGGCAGCTTTTTTCCTTAGGTTATCAAGAGGGTTGTCAAGGGGACGGTTCTCCTGACAACTTCTAACAACTAAGTAAGAAGGGTGCATCCATTATGAAGGCCAGTGGGGCAATTCTAGCCGGGGGCAAAAGTTCCCGTATGAAGTTCAATAAAGCATTTGCTCGTATTGACCAGCAAATGTCCATTGAAATAATCATAAATAAATTTACTTCTTTATTTACAGAGACAATTATTATCAGTAATGAACCTGAACTTTATCAGGAATTCAATTTGCCTGTATATACTGATGTATATCCACGCCTGGGGCCAGTCAGCGGAATACATGCAGCGTTATACTATGCTACCTGCGAACCAGTCTTTATTTTAGGATGTGACATGCCGTTTATAAGTACCCAACTAATCGGAGCTATGATTTCCAGAATTAATAACTATCATTCAGTAGTTCCTTCAATTGATGGCTTTTTGCAGGCAACGGCAGCAGTATACAGTAAATCAAGTCTTCCCATATTTGAAAGCTGTTTAAAAAACCAAAAATTAAAACTAACCCGCATTCTGGAAGAAGAACTGAATTCCCTGGTTTTAACCGAAGACGATATGCGTCCGTTCGGGGAGATAAGTGACATGTTCTTTAACCTTAATGATAATGAGACTTTGGAACAGGCAAGGAAAATAGCAGGGAGGTTAAAAGAATCAGGACTAATCGTAAGACCGAACATATCAGAATAGCCAGCACCCTTCAGGATGGACCGGCTACCACCGGTTTTGCCGATGTACATCTCATTAATCAATCGGTTCCCGGCCTGGACTTTGAAGATATTAATCTGCAAGTTGACTTCCTGGGCAAACAATTGGAATATCCAATAATTATAAATGCCCTGACCGGGGGGACTTCCCAGGCGCAAAGAATTAACCGGGTACTGGCACAAATATCCGCTACTTATGGAATAGCTATGGCAGTAGGTTCTCAAACAGTTGCATTGCAAGACCCGGGCTTGAGGGATACCTTTACAATAGTACGGGGGGAAAATCCTGATGGAGTAATACTGGCTAATGTAAGTGCTCTAAGTACAGTAGAAGATGCCTTAAACGCTGTCGACATGATAAAGGCAGACGGATTACAGTTGCACTTTAACATACCTCAGGAATTGGCTATGAGTGAAGGAGACCGCCAATTTAAAACTATACTCCAGAATGTAAAGGAGATTGCAGAGGTATCTCCGGTTCCGGTTATAGCTAAAGAAGTAGGGTTTGGGTTGGCCAGGGAGTCAGTATTACCATTATATAACGCCGGTATTAGATTATTTGATGTCGGGGGTAAAGGCGGAACCAATTTCGTGGCTATCGAAGATCAGCGCAATG
>JAQVWB010000116.1 GCA_028698695.1 Syntrophomonadaceae bacterium
CATACTACTGCAGCTATCACTATTAATGAAAATGCTGATCCGGATGTAGTGCATGATATGCTGATGAGACTGGCGGAAATGTACCCTTGGAATAATGCTGGCGACCGCCATGGTGAAGGTAATTCGGCAGCGCATTTAAAGAGCAGTACCATTGGAAGTTCTGAGCTTATTCCGGTGCTTAACGGTCGGTTGTTGCTGGGAACCTGGCAGGGAATATATTTCTGTGAATTTGACGGGCCGCGCCAGCGTAATTTTTATGTTAAAACACTGAAAGGTTAACGATACATGGAAAAAATAAATCTTAAAGTTGGCGGCATGAGTTGTGTTGCCTGTGCTGCGCGAATTGAGAAGGGTCTTAATAAAACTCCCGGAGTTGGAAAAGCTCAGGTTAATTTTGCGACGGAACAGTTAAGTTTGGCTTATGATCCGGAAGTGGTTGGATTGCCACAGATTATTGAACGCATTGAGAAGATTGGCTTTGAAGTACCGGAAGAAAAGTTGGAGCTAAAGATTGACGGTATGTCATGTGCAGCCTGTGCTGCCCGCGTGGAAAAAGGCCTCAACCAGCTTCCGGGAGTGAAAGAGGCCAATGTAAATCTGGCTGCTGAAACTGCGGTGATAAAATACTGGCCTGGTCAGTTATCCGTTCAGGATATTTTGCAAAAGGTGATCAAGACCGGCTACAGTCCACATTTATTAGCCGATTTCAGTCACGATGAACTGGCTGAACATGAACAGACGGAATTAAGACGTAAGAAAATGATGTTGTATTTTTCAGCTCTGCTTTCAGTTCCATTTCTGATAATAATGCTGGAACATTTTATGAATATATGTCTTCCTGTCTGGCTTACTTCCCCGCTTACGCAATTGGCACTGGCTTCGGCTGTACAATTTATAGCCGGCAGCGGGTTCTATGTTGGTGCGTATAATGCTCTGCGGGGCGGCAGTGCAAATATGGATGTGCTGGTGGCATTGGGGACCAGTGCAGCCTACTTTTACAGTCTGGGAGTAATGCTGTTCATACCTGAACCGCATCTGTATTTTGAGGTTAGTGCCATATTGATTACTTTGATTTTGTTGGGTAAGTATCTGGAGAGCATTGCCAAGGGGCGAACTTCAGATGCCATTAGAAAACTTATCGGACTCCAACCTAAAACTGCCCGCATCATAAGAGATGGACAGGAATTAGAAATACCGGTAGCAGAGGTACTGGTTGGCGATATTGCAGTTGTGAGGCCGGGTGAACGAATACCGGTTGACGGGGTGGTAATTGATGGATATTCGGCAGTTGATGAGTCTATGCTGACCGGGGAGAGTATCCCGGTAGATAAGAATACGGGTGATGAGGTTACCGGTGCTACGGTGAACAAGTTTGGCGTATTAAAGGTAAGAACGGCTAAAGTTGGCAAAGATTCCGTATTGGCCCAGATAGTTAGAGTAGTTCAGGAGGCTCAGGGTAGCAAAGCGCCTATTCAGCGCATGGCAGATATTGTAGCCGGTTATTTTGTGCCTGCTGTTATAACTATTGCGTTATGCACTTTTGTCTGGTGGTATTGGTGGGGGGATACGGGTAATACTTCCCGGGCTTTATTAAATGCTGTGGCAGTGCTCGTAATTGCCTGTCCCTGTGCCATGGGTCTGGCTACTCCAACCTCAATAATGGTGGGTACCGGACGGGGGGCAGAACGAGGTATTCTTATTCGTGGCGGCGAATATTTGGAACGTGCTCATGAAGTTGATACGGTAGTACTGGATAAAACCGGTACGATAACTAAGGGTGAACCGGAATTGACTGATATATTTGCTCTGGGTGATTATCAGTCAAAAGAAAGTGAAATGCTGCAATTGACTGCTCAGGCGGAAAAATTATCTGAACATCCGGTTGCAGAGGCGGTGGTTCGGGGTGCAGTTGCCAGACTGGGTAAGATAGAGCCCCGGGAAGCAGACGGTTTTTCAGCAGTTGCCGGCAAGGGAATAATAGCTACTGTTGGTGGAAAAAACATACTGGCAGGAAGCCGCAGCTTATTAAGTGAACATGGTATTGATACCAGCCGGGCGGAAATAGAGCTGCAAAAACTGCAGGCAGAGGGTAAAACCACGATTCTGGTAGCAGTAGATAATCAATTGGCAGGATTGCTGGGCGTTGCTGATACTGTAAAAGAGCACTCAGCCGATGCTGTCAAAAAGCTGAACGATATGGGCCTGGAGGTTTGGATGTTAACTGGTGACAACGAAAAGACGGCCGCAGCTATTGCTGAACAGACAGGAATTAAGCATATCCTGGCGGAAGTACTGCCTGAACATAAAGCGCAAAAAATTCAGGAACTGCGTGATGCCGGAAGGATTGTTGCCATGGTCGGCGACGGCATTAATGATGCACCGGCTCTGGCTACTGCTGATCTAGGCATAGCTATGGGTACCGGGACTGATATTGCCATGGAAGCTGCAGCCATAACCCTGATGAGCGGGGATTTGCGTGATATAGCCACAGCCATGCGCTTGAGTCGGCTTACCATTCGCAATATCAAACAAAACCTGTTCTGGGCGTTTTTTTATAATACTATCGGTATACCTATAGCAGCGATGGGATTGCTGAATCCGGTCTGGGCCGGGGCTGCCATGGCTTTCAGCTCAGTTTCAGTAGTTACCAACGCCTTGCGCCTGAAACGAGTAGTGTTATAGCTGTATAATGCAGGATAGATAATCAAAGATTTTATTAAACTCATTATTATTCTTCCTGCAATAATTCAGTTTATTTCGTACAAAGCGCTCACTTTTAAGATTTGAGGTTAAATATGGTACATGAATTTTCCCGAACGGAAATGTTAATTGGTAAAGAAGCCTTGCAAAAACTGGCTGCCAGCCGCGTAGCAGTTTTTGGCATTGGTGGAGTGGGCAGTTTTGCAGTAGAAGCACTAATACGCTCCGGGGTGGGCAAATTGGTTCTGGTTGATGATGATAATATATGTGTGACCAATATCAACCGGCAGATTCATGCCTCACATAGAACAGTAGGTAAAGCTAAAGTTGAAGTAATGCGGGAGAGGATACTGGATATTAATCCCCACTCAGAAGTTGAGGTGTATCAGGAATTCTATATGCCGGGACGGGCAGAGGAATTGCTGAGAACAGACTATGACTATGTAATAGATGCGGTTGATACTGTAACTGCCAAGATTGACCTGGTTGTAAACTGCCAACAGCGCGGAATACCCATTATCAGCTGTATGGGCACCGGCAATAAACTTGACCCTTCGCGATTCGAAATCAGTGATATATATGCCACATCAGTTTGCCCGTTGGCGAAAGTCATGCGCAAAGAGTTGCGTAAAAGGGGAGTTGATGCTTTAAAGGTAGTATATTCAAAAGAGGAACCCCTGACCCCAATGGTAGATAATATTATTGAATGTAATAATATTGCTACACAGTCAGAAGTATCTGTTCGCATGGAATCAGGTCGTCAGATACCCGGCAGTATTGCTTTCGTACCGTCAGCAGCTGGTTTGTTGTTAGCTGCGGAAGTGGTAAAAGATTTGATTAAATAACGAATATTAAGGGTTAATAATTTGAGGAGGGTTTATAGTGAGTAAAATTGCAGCCAGTCTTACTGATTTAATTGGCAATACTCCTTTACTGGAGCTGAACAAATATAATCAGCAGAACCGGTTGGGAGCCAGGATAATTGCCAAGCTGGAGTACTTTAATCCGGCTGGAAGTGTAAAGGACCGGGTTGGTTATTATATGATTGAAGATGCGGAAGCTAAAGGTTTATTAAGCCCGGGAACTACGATTATCGAATCAACCAGTGGCAATACCGGTATAGGTCTGGCTTTAGCAGCTGCAGCCAAAGGCTATCGTTTGATTATTACCATGCCGGATTCATTCAGTATCGAAAGGCGGACTCTGCTAAAAGCTATGGGAGTGGAGTTGGTTCTAACTCCTGGTGAACTGGGAATGCCGGGGGCTATTGAAAAAGCTGAAGAGCTTGCCCGGGAGATTAATCCTTCATTTATGCCCCGGCAGTTTAAGAATCCTGCCAATCCTGAGATTCACCGGCAAACCACTGCTGTAGAGATTTGGAATGATACTGACGGCGAAGTGGATATATTTGTTGCCGGTGTGGGTACTGGTGGAACCCTGACTGGAGTTGCAGAAGTGCTAAAGTCGAAGAAGCCGGAAGTTAAAGTGGTAGCGGTAGAACCTTTTGATTCCCCGGTGTTATCGGGAGGAAAACCGGGAGCACATGGTCTGCAGGGAATTGGGGCCGGAATTATACCTGAAATTTTAAATATCAGTATAATAGACGAAGTATTTCAGGTGAAAACCGAAGAAGCTTATGAAACGGTACGCCAACTGGCAAAAACCGAAGGTTTGCTCGTAGGTATATCTTCGGGGGCGGCCGTATTTGCTGCGGCGCAAATTGCCCAACGCTCTGAAAACCAGGGTAAAACCATAATAGTTTTGTTACCCGACAGCGGCGAACGCTATCTTTCTACCCCGATATTTGAGTAAGCAAAGGAGAATGAAAAACCCTGAATTATTCAGCGAGTTACTTTAATAAAAGGTATAATAGTTCCATGTAGTAGAATTCGATATAAACTATAAAAATCTGATTAACTTCTACATGCAAAGCTCTTATTCTACCAAAGGAGCATTACCATGAATTTTGTATCGCTGATTACTTTAATGGCCGGATTTGTCTACCTGGGCTTGGGATATTATGGTCTTAAGCTGGACTGGCGGGCCAGATTGCACCAGATATTTTTCCTGCTCTGTCTGGCTTGTTCATGGTGGGCTTTTTGTATTGCTTTCATGTATATTGCTGCCGATAAGGAAACTGCCTGGTTATTATTCAGATTATCGTCCCCTGGTTGGGCTTTAGGACCTGCGCTGACACTTCATTTTACAATTATTCTGACCACTGTAAAGCCTGATTGGAGAATTAAATGGCTGACTTTGTGCGTCTATATCCCCGGAATTATTTTTACTTATCTGGGCATCACGGTGGGAGTTACTGCCCGTGGTTTAATTCTTCGTAGTTTTGGCTGGGATAATATTACTGTCAATGATCTCACCTTCTGGCTCTTTGTTTTTTATTATCTGCTTTATGTTGGCAGTAGCATTGCCATTATAATTTATTGGGGATACCGTACCAAATCCAAAAGAAAAAAGGGGCAAGCCAGAAGCCTGGCCATATTCAGTTCGATTGGACTGCTTTTGGCCGGAGGCAGTGAAACTCTTATGCCATTACTTGGATTGGGGGCATTACCAAAACTTCCGGCAGTAATGTGGTTGTTCTGGGCATTTGGAATGTGGTTTGCCATTGTAAAATATCGTCTGCTAATTATGTCTCCCAACATTGCTGCTGATAAAATAATTGAGTCAATTACCGATATGTTAATAATGGTCAAGCCGTCAGGAAAGATTATTTCCTCTAACCAGACAGTTGAGCATTTATTAGGCTATAAAGAAGCTGAACTGATAGAATGTCCGGTAGATTTCATTTTGAATGAACCACTTGTCCTTCAAAAATATCTCGAACAGATGAATAATGGGAACCTATCTACAGCCAAATTGGAATCAGGTTATAGAAGTAAAAACGGAGAAATTATTCCCGTAATACTGAATTGTTCAGCTATAAGAGATAACTTTTCTGATCTGGTAGGGATTTTGCTAGTGGCCCAGGATTTAAGACCTACCAAACAGTTAAAGCAACAAAATCTTGAGTTGGAAGCTATTGGTGCGGACTTATTGGAGACTAATCTTAAGCTGGAAAAGAAAAACACTCAGGTAAAATCTATATTGGACAACGTTGGACAGGGCTTCTTGTCTTTTGGCAAAGATTTTGTAATAGACGATGAATACAGCAGTGAATGTATCAATATTTTTGGCAAAAGTCCTGCAGGTTTTACCTTAGCGGAACTAGTGTACCCCCGGGATAATGAGGAACAGGAACTATTAAATGAAGTGTTGACTCATGTTATGAATGAGGATGAAGAAAAGCAAACAGATTTGTATATATCGCTGCTTCCAACCGAGACGGAATTAGAAGGGCGTACTATTCAACTGGAATATAAAGTAGTGAATACCAATCTGAATAAGAGATTAATAACTATTATGTCTGATATAACTGAAAAACGCCGATTAGAAAAGCAAATGGAAGAAGAAAAGAACACTATGAGTATGGTTGTTAAAGCAATTGTATTTTATGAACAATGGACAGAGTGTATCAGAGAGTATGAATATTTTACTAAATATAAACTCTATCATATTATTGAAGATAATCGACCAATACATTTAAAGATTGAAGAAATTAACAGATATCTCCATACATTTAAAGGTAACTTCAGTCAGTTTAATAGTAATCTGGCAGTGAAAAGACTCCATAATATGGAGTCTCAATTGAATCATATTAAGAAATATGCGGCTCATATTGATGAAAACATTATTAGATCATTGGTGCTTCGCTCCAATATGCCAGATTGGCTGCAAGAGGATATTGAAAGAGTCAGCAGTGTATTAGGGGAGGATTATTGGAATAAAC
>JAQVWB010000117.1 GCA_028698695.1 Syntrophomonadaceae bacterium
AGCTGCCAGAATCACAATTATCAGTATTGCATACTTACGACTTCTGGACAGCATTTGATAATTCACTATCCCCAGCTTGGTCAGAAAAAACATTACCACCGGTAATTCAAAAACCAGTCCAAATGGAATAGTAAAAGCCATAACAAACGATACATACTGATCTACTTTAAACATAGTCTCCAGATTGCTGCCGGCAATATAGATAAAGAAATTTAATACCAGACGCAATATACCAAAATAGGCAAACAGCACTCCAATAACAAACAGCAATACGCTTATCGGTAAAAGAATATATACATATTTTCTTTCATTGGGAAACAGGGCCGGTTTGAAAAAACGCCAGATTGACCAGACAATAATCGGAAAAGCAATAACAAAACCAGCTAAAAAAGAAAGCTTCAGTTTGACAAAA
Source organism: Syntrophomonadaceae bacterium (assembly GCA_028698695.1). Lineage (GTDB taxonomy): Bacteria > Bacillota > Syntrophomonadia > Syntrophomonadales > Syntrophomonadaceae > JAAYBS01. The sequence continues at coordinate 413 of JAQVWB010000117.1, forward strand.
AAGGCTTCCGTAACCCCGGTTACTATTAGTCCTTCATCAAGGGAACTCAATGGTTCCATAATCAGCGTAAGAATTTGTTCACTATAATAAAATGACCCAACCGCAGCTATAATTATTGCCACCACGCTGATAATTAATGATTTGCGTAATTCTTCCAGGTGTTCAATAATAGTTTGTTTATCCTCCGGCGATAAGTCTTTCAGTGCCAAACCCTTGCACCTGCTTTCTAATAATCTCTTTCAAGTATATAATCGGTAATTTCCAATAAGGTCTTTTTTACTGGATGTTCCGGTATTATATCCAGCTGTTTTCTGGCTCTATAAGCATAGTGCTGAGTCAGCCAGTAAGAATAATCAATTCCATCAGACTCAATTATCATTTCAATAATTCTATCCGCTTCACGATCACAAGCTTCCGGAGAAGCGAGTAATTGTTTAAGTTCATGCTTATGAGCACTGTGGTTTAAAGCATACAAGGCGGGTAAAGTAATAACCCCCTGTCTTATATCGCTGCCGGTAGGTTTACCCAATGTCTGCTCATCGGCTACAAAATCAAGTATGTCATCCGTAATCTGGAATCCCATTCCCAGATAATATCCATACCGGGTCAATGCTTTTATTTCACTTTCGGGAGCCTTAACCAGCATGGCGCCAAGTTGACAGCTAACCGATATTAGCAAGGCCGTTTTTCTTTCTATTCTGCGCAAATAGTTTTTCAATCCCAGATTAACATTATAACAGCTCAGCATCTGAATTATTTCACCCTGACAAATCTTCATACTGGTATCAGCCAGAATGTCAATAATCTCAACATCTTCATAAGCAGCAATAATTGACATGGCCCGGGCAAACACAAAATTTCCGGCATAAATGGAGACCCGGTTGCCCCAGGCCAGCTTTACCGTATCAGTACCCCGGCGAACCAGTGAATTATCTATGACATCATCATGCACGAGAGTAGCCATGTGTACTAACTCCAGAGCCACTGCCAGTGGAATAATACTCTCCAGATCATCCTGGTATATTTTAGCAGCCAGAAGGGCAAATCCGGGCCTGAGCCTCTTCCCACCAGCAGTTATCAAATGACCTGCTGCTTCATTAAGCATAGCCAAATCAGACTGCACATGCTGATCTAATCTGTATTCAACTGTTTTCATCTCTTCGGAAACCGGGGCCAGGAAATTAAATTGACTCATTATACTCCTCTTATTTTGCACATTATATATATTATATAGACTGAATAAATGATTTTCCATGCTAATTGTCCATCAGCCCTCATAGCGGACAAAAAGATTATGCTCAATGCGCATGCTGTCCAGAACTTTGCCTACAATAAAATCAACTATATCATCTATCGTTTGAGGATGTGAATAAAACCCCGGCATAGCTGGTATTACATGAACTCCCAGCTCAGCGAGCGTAAGCATATTGCGCAAATGAACAGCATTGAGCGGGGTCTCCCGCGGAACCACAATCAAATTGCGTTTTTCCTTTATCATTACATCAGCCGCCCTCTCCAGCAAGCCTTTGGCTGCACCAATAGCTATAGCTGATATACTGGCCATCGTACAGGGTATTACCACCATACCCTCTACCAAATATGAACCACTGGCGATAGGTGCAGCAATGTTAGAATTCTCGAAAACAGTTAACTTGTCAGAACTGAAATATTTCCTGACACTGGCAGGAATATCATTATCAATCTCCCATCCCATCTCCTGTTGTAATACAATAGCTGCCGGTTGACTGATAATTAAGTTAACCTCAAAATCTCTCCGCAATAACTCTTCTACCAGGCGCACACCGTAAACTATACCACTGGCGCCGGTAAAACCTACAATATATCTGGGCAAACCGCAACCTCCTTAACCTGTCATGCGATTATACAGGAAACAAATCCCATAAAGCAAAAATAAATATAATTAGTCCCACATATCGGTTTATCTTAAAGGAAGCAAAATTAACCCGGCTTAAATCCCCCGGTTTGACAATGATATGCTCATAAACCAGAACGATCGCTGCTATGGTTATCCCTAAATAATAAAATAATCCTAAAGATAATATTAACCCGTTTAAAACTAAAAAAACTACTGTGAACAAATGAAATACAGTCGAAAACCTTAAAGCTCCAACTTCCCCAAAACGGGACGGAATGGAATAAAGTCCGTTCTGGCGGTCAAATTCAATATCCTGACAGGCATACATGGTATCAAACCCGGCTATCCAGCCGGCGACTGCTGCTCCCAATACTAATGGCTGCCAGTCAAAAGTTCCGGTTATAGCTATCCAGGCACCTATGGGTCCAATTCCTATGGCGATACCTAAAATCAGGTGGCACCACCAGGTAAATCTTTTAGTATAAGAATACCCCCATAATATTATTACTGCCAGGGGGGCTAACTTTAAGCATAAGGGATTTAAGCGTGCAGCGGAGATGAAGAGTAGTATAAAAAAGATAATAGTTCCTATCCAGATTTTATTCAGATCAAGTTTACCGGCCGGAAGCACCCAATGAGCAGTTCGGGGATTAGCCTCATCAAATTTTAAATCAATTATGCGGTTAAGACTCAAGGCAGCAGTACGGGCACTTATCATGGCAATAGTAATCCAGAACAACTTATCCCATGATGGCATACCCCCTTGAGCTAAAAATGCTCCCAAATAAGCGAAAGGCAGACCAAAAAAAGTATGCTCAAAATCTACCATCCGCAAAAAATATCTCAGTTTAGTCAATTCCGTATTCACTCCACTTCGACTGGACCAGTTGCTTTATGTCCTCACTCATAACAATATCCTTTGGCCATTCGCGACTATGGCCTTCACTTATCCATTTCCTGGTAGCATCAAGGCCCATTTTGGAACCTACCAATGCCAGTGGAGCAGAATGATCCAGTACATCAAGAGGACCTTCAACTATCATCGTATCCCGTCGGGGATCAACATTGTTGAACACCTTCCATAATACCTCTGAACCATCCTGTACATTAACATCATCATCAACTACAACAATAAACTTGGCAAACATCATCTGACCCATACCCCACAGAGAACTCATTATTTTACGGGCATGACCGGGAAATTGTTTTTTTATTGATACAACTACACAATTGTGGAAGACCCCTTCCATTGGTAAATGCATATCCACAATTTCCGGTAGTTGAAACTTCATAAGAGGTAAAAATATTCGCTCGGTAGCATAAGCCATATAGCAATCCTCCTGGGGTGGTTTGCCAACTATGGTGGTGGGATAAACGGGATTACGCTTATGAGTTATACAGGTTATATGAAAAACAGGATATTCGCCCGCCAGGGAATAATAGCCGGTATGGTCACCAAACGGTCCCTCAATGCGTCTTTCCAGTGGGTCTACATATCCCTCCAAAACGATCTCCGCATCGGCAGGTACTTCCAGGTCAACCGTCCTGCATTTAACCAGATCTACCGGTTTCTTGCGTAAAAATCCGGCAAAAATCAGTTCATCAATATCTTTGGGTAACGGAGCAGTAGCCGAATAAGTTATAGCAGGATCTCCTCCCAAAGCCACTGCCACCTCGGTGGGGCGACCCAGTGCACAATTCTTGCGGTAATTTTCGGCACCATCATGATGGGTATGCCAATGCATACCGGTAGTCTTATTATCATAAACCTGCAAACGGTACATCCCCACATTACGCTTGCCGGTTTCAGGATCTTTGGTATATACCTGCGGCAGGGTTATAAAAGATCCGGCGTCCTCAGGCCAGCATTTTAAAACCGGTAAAAAATCCAACGAAGGCTCCTGCTGGATTACTTCCTGACAGATTCCGTTTTTAACTATACGGGGAATAAAACTTGTTATCTTTGCCAATTTGGGTATAACTTTCACTTTATCTATTAATGATTGTGGCATTTGATCGGCAAGTTGTAAAAAACTCAATATATCATCAGAAATTTCCTCAAAACTGTCGACTCCCAAGCTCATGGTCATACGCTTTTCGCTGCCAAAAGCATTTATTAATACGGGTACAGCTGATCCCTTTACATTTTCAAACAATAACGCCGGGCCATAAGCCTTACTTACCCGGTCGGTAATCTCAGTAATCTCTAACTCTGCATCAACCTGGGTCTTAATTCTGACTAACTCACCGCAATTCTCAAGGATACTAATAAACTCGGCCAAATCTCTATAAGCCACCAGCATCATCTCCTCTCAAACAAGCATAAAAAGGCTTACTCTATCCATGCAGGCTACATGGCGGCAAGCCCTTAACACATATCCAATTATATAACCGCAACCTGATTTAAACTGCTGATTATATCATGAATCTCAGCTACAGCTCTATCCAGGATAGCAGTGCCAATCATTTGAACCTGGCTAAACTCTTCATATAGTGAAATACTGTCATGAATATATTTATCAGCGTCCTGATCACAATTATTTTCCAGCAGTTCTATAGCCATACCCAGACTATAGCCTAATTGCCCGTAAATTTTGATTCTTTCCGGGGAAAGCCGGGCTAATTTACCCGCGGTAATAAAAGCAGTCGAATAAAGAGGCACTCTGGTTTTCTGTAAAACTTCTATTTCAGATATGGCAAACTTATGCTTAAGTACACTACCCTCGTTAATAGTACAAATCATTGGTAAAAAATCCTGCAATAAAATAGTTGCCTGAATATTAACCAGCAGTTTAAGCACATGACCAAATATATAATCACCGATTAAAATTGAAAACTGCAAATCACGATTATATTCCTGTCCCTCTTCATCATCACGGACCCAGGAATGAATTGACTGTGCAAAATAAAGGTTTTTAAATATATTAGCCATAGCAATGCTAAAGGATCTATCCAAACCCATAAAATGATAGGCACTCAGCACTATACCAGGTAAATGCTGCCAGGTGGAATCATTATTCAACCGCACCAGATAGCGGTCAACTTCTAAAGACCAGGGAGCCAGACCAGTTCTAAATAACTGTTCTACTTCTAATAATTCATACTTTAATTCTCTGGTATAAATATACCTCATGCTTTTTCCTCCCTGAACATGCTCCAAGAGTCACCATTCACTTTCTAATCATTCTACTAAAATTGCATCTGTTCCTGCTTTAAATATTATTATTTATATCTATTCCATAATAGCGAGTTATTGAATTTTTAAAATGCCTTCTTGTATTATAGCAAAGCCGTCAAGTTATATCGGAAATAAAAATAATGATTGGTTATAAAAAACTAAAGCCTTACTCGTTACTATTAACAAGTAAGGCATTTAGTTACCATTAAATAACAGCCATCTTCGGTCTACTAAAATAGTATCCCTCCTAAATATTGGCCACCAGGCGTTCTTCCTGTGCTGGTATTAATCCCCTTTTTACTTCGGTTGCATTAACATACTTGGCACCAAATTTTTCGGCCAGGAAGTTGCATGCATCCCAGGGATTTACCTTATCTCCACAAGTAAACACATCTACTGCAGCATAACCCAATTCGGGCCAGGTATGAATCGCCAAGTGAGACTCTGAGATAACAACAACCCCACTTACCCCTTGGGGGCTAAACTTGTGAAAAACAAATTCACGAACTTCTGCTCCAGCCTCCAAAGCTGCGTTAATCATGATATCCTCTACTTGTTTGATATCATTTAACACCTCAAACCGGCATCCGGAAACCTCGGCTAAAACATGACGCCCTAAAGACTGCAATTAGGTGTCGCCTCCCTTCAAGTTGTTAAATTTCTAAGTCCCAAACCTCCCTTTCGGCAAATAACACATGTAGAATTTTAGCACATTTCAGCTGCATGTCAATAAAGACTTCGGCTTTTTTATTAAGGCCAATGCTCAAGTAGTCTGACAATATTATCCGAAACAACTTCTATAGGGCAAACCCAATATATTATATGTATATTCTAATCCAAGCCCTGAGTGATATTTTTTACTGCCATCAGATACTCTTTTTGATTTCCCTCTCCCAGTAATCCGTATAACCTGGCGTTAAATTCATTGGCAATGGCAGTAACTTTTTCAGCTACTTCCCGACCGCGTTTGGTAATTAAAACTCTAATCGCCCGTCTGTCCTGTGGATCCAATTGTCTTTCCACCAGTTCGTCCTTTTCCAGTTTATCAACCAACACCGTCATGGAAGAACTGTCAA
>JAQVWB010000118.1 GCA_028698695.1 Syntrophomonadaceae bacterium
AAATTGCGGCTGCCTGTGATAATAATCGTACAGCTATGGAAGAGCAGCGGCGAGCATTGAAAAATAATCAGGATAGTTTAAACGACATGCTGCAAGGTCATCAATTAAGCTGGTGGCGTACAAAATTAGATGACTGCCGCCATCAGAAAAATAGATTGGCCGAGCTGAAACAGACTCTGACGAAAATTAGTCAGTTGGATAGTGAACTGGTAAACAACCGGCGGTTGGTTGAGCAACTGAAACAGCAACAGCAGCAGTTGATGACTGCGATAGAAGCAGGCGAGGAAAAAGCCGGGAACCTGGAACGGGAAGCAGCCCATTTGGAAACGCAGGTGATGCTGCTGAATCGTATTCGCGATATGGAGGAAGAACGGAGTAGATTGGAAGATGGTAAAGCCTGCCCGTTGTGTGGTGCTACCGAGCATCCCTTTGCCAGGGGAAATGTACCGCAATTACATGAAAGCGAACAGAAACTGCATGATACGAGAGAACTTTTAAAGCAGGCCAATGCGGAAGTTCAGCAATGCAAATCAGACCAGGTCCAAGTGTACAGCCAACTGGAATCTACTATTAAAGCGGCGCAGGATGCTGAGCAGCTAATACGAAATGAAACTGTGCTGCAAAATACTATTATCGCTGAATTACAACTTCACTTAAGCGAGGAAAATGGGGCGGCAGAAATTGAATCATTATTGCTTATAAATGAGCAAAACATTATTGAATATAATGAAATAATTATAGCTATAGAAACTTTACAGGAAGGGATAAAGGAGTTAAGTGCCTGCTATGATAATGCACTTACAATTTTCACACAATCGGAATCGCTGCTGCAGCAGGTAAACTGGCAGCAAAATCAGGCCTGCAGGGATGGTGAACGCCTGCAACAGGAGTACCGGAATATAAATTCTGAAGTGCTTAATTTACAGGCGGCAGCTTTACGGGAATTAGCTGCTTACGGTATCTCTGAACTGCCTTTGCATGGACTGCCGGAAATAATTGCAGCTTTGAAGCAACGCAAAGATTTATGGGAGTATAATCAGAATGAGAGCTTGCGTTTGGAAAAAGAAATAAGTATTACGCAAAATGAACTGGAAATAAAGCAAGTTCGTTTAAAAACCGGGGAAAATGCTATACAGAGCAACCGGATCAGGCTGGACAGGCTGGAGGAACAGTACCGGGAGCAGCGGGAAGTCCGTTTTGAATTGTATGGTGAACGTAATCCAGACAGGGAAGAGGTACGTCTGGACCAGGGAATAAGTGAAGCTGAGGATAAGGTGAATCAGAGGCGCGACTATAGGGAGGAACTTGGACAGCGTCTTAATCATTTGCAGGAGCAGGAGAAGAATTTACATAATGCGGTGCAAGAGCGGTCACTGGAATTACAGGCTATGGAGAAGGATTTCACATTTCGTTTGCAACAGACTGGCTTTATTGAGGAAGAAAATTATTTGCAGTCCTGTTTATCGGCAGGTGAGCAGGAGTCACTATCCCGACAGTTAGAGCAATTGGAAATGGAAAAAACCGGGTTGCAAACCCGTCTGGCTGACCGACAGGGCAAACTGCAACAGGAAAAAGACAAACAGATAACCGATCAATCGTATGAGCTTTTGCAGGAAAGTTTACCGATTGGTGAGCAGGAGTTAAATGATTTACAGGATAGTATTCACGATGACCGGAGAACTCTGCAAGAAAACGATAATACCCGTAAACAAATGCAGCAGCATCTGGAGAAAATAGAAACTCAAAGAGAACAACTGCATCGCTGGCAGGTTTTACATGATTTGATTGGCTCGGCGGATGGCAAGAAGTACCGCAATTTTGCACAGGGTCTGAGTTTTGACATAATGATAAACCATGCCAATCGTCAATTGCAGAAAATGAGTGACCGTTACAGGCTGGTACGCAGCTCTGACCAGAGCCTGGAGTTAAATGTTATTGATTACTATCAGGCGGGGGAAATTCGTTCTACCACCAACTTGTCCGGAGGCGAGAGTTTTCTGGTCAGTCTGGCCCTGGCTCTGGGATTGTCTCAGATGGCCAGCCATAAGGTTAGTGTGGACTCATTGTTTTTGGATGAAGGATTTGGGGCTTTGGATGAGGATACTCTGGATACGGCCCTGAATACATTAGTGGGACTGCAGCAGGATGGCAAGCTGATTGGTGTAATTTCGCATGTTCCCGCCCTGAAGGAGAGAATAAGCACTCAGATACAGGTGATTTCTCAATCCGGAGGCCGCAGTATATTGCAGGGCCCGGGTGTTTTTCGGGAATGAAATAGCATCCTGATATAGTATACCCTTAAATAAGTTAAGCCCCGGCCTTTTGAAACAGAGCCGGGGCTTTAAGGTTTAAATTGGTATTTAAATCTACCAGTCCAGACCTCTGAGCAAGGTAAGCAGAAGGGTCAGGATAACCTTCCAGAAGTCCCAGCCCGTTCATGCGATTGGCAATTTTTTCAGCCCAATGTCCACCGATATCAGTGAAGTTTGGCTGAATGCATCCCATGACTACAAACCATCCGGAATAATTGCCGTCATTAAGAACTTTTACTTTACCGTTTGCAACCGGATAAGTAGTAAGTGCCACCCATTTTTTATAGCTGGTATTCCAATAGAATGCTTTTGGATAACGATCCGGATTAGTATCCATTTTGCTCTGATCAAAATCGATAAAAAACTCATTTCCGGGGTTACCTAAATTTTGAGGATCGCAAAGTGTTATATAACCTGGCTGCCGGTCGATCATTTTGCCGTCAGGCAGATTTTCAGTTGGCGGAGGAATTTCATCTTCAAGCACAATTAGTACGGCATCATCGCTTAGCTCCATAATGCTCGATTCCCCATTGATGTATTTAAAAATTTTTAATTTGAGTGATAAGGGTATTTTTTTGGTAGCAAATTACTTGTATCAAATTGTGATAAAATAAAAACAGCACTGTAATTAAAATCCATAAACATCCAATAAATAGGAGGAGTTGCGATGAAAAAGCGTTTCTTTTGGTTGGCAATGATGTTTGTTTTTATGCTGGGCATGGTATTCACGGAGGTATATGCGGCCCGAGCCGAATATACACCTGAACTGGATACCAATATTAAAGTCAACACCCCGGCAGCCGGGGCAATACTTACTGCCGGAAGCAGTTATGACATTACCTGGGACGTGGGTGGAATTGTTCAATCAGTTAATATCAGGTATTCTGCTGACGGCGGAACCAGCTGGTATTTACAGGATACATTAGACGGCAATCCCGAAACATATACCTGGACAGTACCCTCAAATGCTACCATGCAGGGAATTATAAGAATTGATGTAGCCAGAACCATATTTCAGGGATATCCGCCACATCCGGTTATTAAGCATTACTATAATGACAGCGGAACTTTCAGTATTAAAAAATTACTGGGACCCATATTGATAAAACCGGCAGCTCCAGCTGATCTGACTGTTACCGATATTACTACGGATACGGTGGATTTATCCTGGACAGATAAATCTTTTAATGAAAGCGGATTTTTTATACATAGGAAGCTGGAGGGGGCACCTGGTTATACCAGCGTAGGACATGTAGGATCCAACATTACCAGCTTTCATGATAGCGGACTAACTCCGGGAACCGAGTATCATTATGTAGTTACAGCATATAATAGCATTGGTACTTCACCATTTAGCAATGATGCTGCTGCTACCACCCTGGCAATAGCAAACAGCAAACCTTTAGCCCCTACCCTGTTGACGGCACTTCCCGGTTCGGACGATACCCGTATTGATCTTACCTGGCAAAACAATTCAACCAATGAAACTGGTTTTTATATTTATCGTAAAATAGAGGGGGATGCTGATTTCAGCAAAGTACATGATAGCGGCAGCGGAGGATGGAGTGGATTTGGTGATATCGGATTGTTGCCGGGCAGCAAATATTATTATTATGTATCCGCTTACAATGCCCTGGGTTCTTCGGATAGCAATATCCTGAGTGCAACTACTACCGGAACCCCTCCGGCAGTTAAACCGCAGTCTCCTTCTGATTTAACAGCAACAGCTATATCAGACTCAAAAATTAAACTCATTTGGGAAGATAATTCCAATAATGAAAGCGGTTTTAAACTGGAACGTTCGCTTACACAAGTAGGCGGCTATACTCAAATTGCCGAACTGGCAGCAGGAAGCACTGCTTATGATGATAATGGACTGACTGCGGCTACTACTTATTTTTACCGCGTAAAAGCCTATAATAGCAAAGGAGATTCAAATTATTCTTCACTGGCCAGTGCCACTACCCAACAGGCATCAGTTGTACAACCTCCGCAGGAAAATGAACCGCCAAACGGTCAAAAAACTATACTGCGCTTCTATATTGATAAATTACAATATTTCATAAACGATGTTGCCAGTCCTATGGATACAGCTCCGGTTATCAAAGATGCCCGGACCCTGCTGCCAATTCGCTATGTGGCAACACCTTTGGGTGCCGAAGTTGGATGGGACCCGGACACCCGCAAAGTTACCATAAGCAATAATGAAACCAGAATCGAGTTGTGGATTGGCAAGAATACTGCCTTGATCAACGGAGTGGAAATAAAGATTGATCCGGATAATGCCCAGGTAGCCCCAGTTATTTTGCCGCCGGGGCGCACCATGCTGCCGTTACGCTTCATTAGTGAAAACCTGGGATGCCAGGTAGATTGGAATGGTGATTTACGGGAGGCTAAAGTTACTTATGCCAAGCAGTAGAAAAGGTACGTCTGCGCCTTACCAGTTAATATTTTAAATGTTAAACCAGGCCCCCATAATGAATCGGAGGCCTGGTTTTGGTTGACCTTAGGCAGTAAAACAAAGAAACCACCTGAACAGCTGTATCATCTTTTTCCTATTTCTTGCCATCCACTATGACACTATTCTATGACCAATTCTGCAAGTTCTAAGTCGGCAAGCTAAGCTCCCTGCGAAGCAGGGAGCTTAGGGGGGTTGATAGTATGGTTATTTTATGATCTTACTAATAACCGTGACTGCCTCGGCTCGACTCGCCTGGCTCTGGGGTCTAAAAGTATTGTCATCATAACCGCTTATTATATTACCGGCAATCGCAGTATTAACGAAATCTCTAGCCCATATGGAAATACTGCTGTTGTCTGCGAACTTCTTGTTGGCCACTGCTTTATCAAGTTGAGCCGCATTAATGACCATTACTGCCATTTGCTCCCGGTTTATGGGATTGTCCGGGCCAAATCTTTCAGAATCGTAACCATTGACGATTCCGTTTTCGGCCGCAATGGAGATATATTCCCGGGCCCAATGCTGGTTGCTGTCCTTGAATGTTATGGGATTTTGCCCGGTTAGCTTGAGAGCTTTAACCAGTGCCACGGTAAATTCGGCTCTGGTGATGCTCTGGTTGGGTTTAAAGGTTCCATCCGCATAACCCTTGATCACATCCAGTTCTGCCATCCGCTTGATAGGCGCTTCAGCCCAATGTCCGCTGGTGTCTTTAAAAACCACAGCTGCCTGATCCGGCTGGCTGACAGCCTGGATGACAAGTACCGCAAACTTGGTAAAATGATTGACGGTTACACTGATCGTATCACCTGATATGATACCTCCAATATTAACCCATTGCCCGGATAACGTATCAAAATAAAACACGGCCGGGCTCGAACCAGATGGTACCAGATCCGGATTGAATTTAAAAGTAAGCGTTACCGGTCCATTAAACTCATAGCCGCTCGAACCGTCAACAGCGATTTCATAAATATTGCCAAGAACCATGAAACCTCCGGGCACAGCCGGTGGTGAACTGACTCTGGCAATACTTACGTTGACCGGAGCAGTTCCGGCTAAAGTACCGGCCGGAATATTCAGAGTAACCTAGCCTCCTATGGACAATGTGCCACCAGTACTGGGTGAAAAGGACTCTGCGCCGGAAATGATTACAGTGCTGGAACTACTCCCACTACTACCGCCACCGCCACTACTGCTGCCATTGGAAGTAGTGAAAGCAAGGTCGCCGCCATAACTGGTTCCCCCGGCATTTTCTCCTTTTACCCGATAATGATAGGTGGTATTCTTAATCAATCCAGTTAAAGTACTGCTTACGGCTGTATCAGCTGTTCCCGTTACCGGGGATGGAGAGGCATCTACTGTGGTTCCATATGCGGTTGTTGTTCCGTATTCAAATGTAACGGTAGTTTCCGCGTTATTGGCATTCACCGTTCCGTTTAAAGTTGCCTCGGTGGTACTCACGCCGCTGCCAGCATTGCTGGTGACAGTGGGTGCAACTGCCGTGGTAGTGAAAGTGAGATCTTCCCCGTTGTTCGTCCCGCCTGCATTTACTCCTTTCACTCGATAGTGATAGGTCGTATTAGGTGTTAGCCCGGTCAGGGTTTTACTTACGTTGGTATTTGCTGTCCCGGTCACGGAAGATGGAGTGGCATATGCTGCGCTTCCATATGCGAATGATGTTCCGTATTCAAATGTAACGGTAGTTTCCGCGTTATTGGCATTCACCGTTCCGTTTAAAGTTGCTCCCGTACTGCTAATCAC
>JAQVWB010000119.1 GCA_028698695.1 Syntrophomonadaceae bacterium
TCTTTCCATATATTAATCTGTTGAATAAAGCGGTTAAGCTTTACGGCCAGTTCATCTTCATTATTTAACTGATAATCTTCAAGGGCTTTATAGAATGTGGCCTCTTTACTTTCAGTCCGAATCATAATCATTTCCGGCAAACTGAAATCAAATATTGGTGAGCGCATGACACTCATTAGCGGAATATCCTGCCTTTTATTATCAATAACTCGTAACAGGTTCATAAACAATTCAACTTCAATTGCTTGAAAATAACCGCTGTTAACATCAGCATAACATGGTATTCCCTCGGTCATGAAGGTTTCGGCAAACTGCCCGGCCCAGTTGACGGTAGCTCTCATCAGTATTACAATATCGCGATACTCAACTGGTCGATAAGATTTGGCTTCGGGATCAAATATTTTTTCGGTAAGCAATTGTTTGATTCTTTGAGCAACAAATAGAGCTTCTCTTTCAATAATGTCCATTGGTTCATCGTTGTCATCCCCGGGTAAGTCCCCATCAATTGTTGCTTCCTCTTCAGGGATGGCAGTTTCGCACTGTAACGCATCGTCACTGCCATCGATAATACAAAGTTCTACACAGGGATCATTAAACTTATTGCTATTTGCTCCATAGTTTAATTTAACCCGCTCATCATAATCCAGTTCACCTAATTCACGGGACATGATTTCAGTAAACAAACAATTAACTGAATTAATTATCTCCTGACTACAGCGAAAATTTGTTCCTAAATCTATGCGCCAATTAATGCTGTGTTCGGACCGTTGATATTCGTCATATTTTTGCAAAAACAAGCTGGGATCAGCTAAACGAAATCGATAAATACTTTGTTTAACATCGCCCACCATAAACAAATTATTATCCCTTTTGATATAGTTGATAATGGTTTCCTGAACCAGATTGCTGTCCTGATATTCGTCAACAAAGATGTACTGGTAGCGGGATTGATATTCCTGTCTGGCCAAAGGATGTGACAATACTTGCAGAGCATAATGCTCCAGGTCATTAAAATCCAAAACACCCCGCTCTGATTTGTTTTGTGTATAAATTCGTGAATACTCCTCTATTAAAGAATAGATACAATTCATGCTGGGATAAAGGCGGTTTATATCAACCAGCATTTCGTCAGCTGTTTTAAATATAGTTTTCTTTTTTATATCAGTAATAATCTTTTTGGCTTCATCACGCCACCCTTTTACTATTTCTGCTTTTTCTCTATGCTCTTTGCCTGCTGATTTGAGACGATTGAAATCAAGCGAGTGCAGTAGATTATGGAAGTTATCAAAATCTTCATCGGCCAAAGCGTCCAGCAGTTCTTTGATTCTTTCTATGTCATCCTGCAGGGCTTCGATATAAGCTGCCGGACCATCCGGTAACAGTGATTCCTGCAGTGACCTCATAAATAAGTCTTCGGCAGCGATTAATCTGGTTTTAATATTCTGTTTAATGGTTTTGAACCAATTGCTATTTTCAAAATCTGCTCTGGTCATGTTATAATCATTGACCTTACTTTTTAACCATTCCAACGGCTTCGGTTGACTCTGAATGAATTCATAAATCTTTAAAAGCAGATCACTTAAAGGAGTATCATCACGATTGCCGCCAAACATTTCCACCAGCATCAAAAACTCCGGACTGGCTTCCTGATACTGTTCTTCCAGCATTTCCTCCATACATTCACTTTTAATAATTAATGCTTCAGTACTATCAGCAATACGAAAACGAGGGTCAATGTCGATCAGATGAAAATAGTCTTTGATTACATCAGTACAAAATGAGTGCAGAGTACTTATTGAAGCCCGGTTCAATAAGGATAATTGTCGTCTTAAATGTTCCTGATTATGTTCGTCGGCCTGGTCCAGTTCTTTATGGACATCCCGGCTAATTCTTTCCCGCATTTCAGCAGCGGCTGCCTGAGTAAAGGTGACTACCAGTAATTGATCTATATCAATTTTATCTTTGATAACCATCTGGATTATTCGTTCTACCAGTACAGCAGTTTTACCTGATCCTGCTGCAGCAGCAACTAATAAATTACGATCACGCAGTTCAATAGCCTCCCGCTGTTCATCAGTCCAGTTTCTCACTGCTTGCCCCCCCTCCGGTTGTTCCTATTAACTGTAATACCTGTTCCGTATTATATTTCTGCAAATATTTATACTGATTTTCTTCAAAAAGAATATCAAATTGACAAATAGATTTATATAAACAGTACGTACAGGCATTATCGTTATTATTTTTTTTATAAGGTTCAATACTAACCCGTCCGGATAAAATTTGTTCACTTAATCCAGCGACCCTGGCTTCCACATAGTTTAGTATCACATGCCATTCATCTTCTGATAAGACGAATGAATTTTTGGCAAAATCACCATCATTCTTTAATTTAACCGGTACAACTTCTGAGTCGCTATCAATTTCCCGGTCTATAGCACGAATCACTTCCACATCTTTTAAGGTTACTCCCCGCATTTTAAGTGCTTTACGCAATTCCGACCCGATTTTATCCATATCCATCTTTTCAGTTGTAATCATGGGATCATCAATCTTGAAGTAGAATACTCCGGCAGGTTTTATAGTGCTGTATAATTTGGGGTTTTTACTTTTTAATAAAGCCGACAAATAAATAAATAATTGTAATGACAATCCATAATAAACATCATCCAATTGCAGGTTTTTATTACCTGACTTATAATCAATGATTTTTATATAGGTGGAATCATTCAGGTTTAGATAATCAATACGGTCAACGCGTCCTTCCAGATATAGTATTTCACCATTATTCAATTCCACCTCTATGGCCGGGAAATCTTTACCCCTGCCAAAAGCCATCTCATGCCCCAATAACTGAAAATCGCCTTTTTTCATATGTTCGGTAATTGTCCAGGTAGCGCGGCGACTGACACGTTTTAGTCTATTTTTTAAATTAATATAACGATTGCTGCTTTGAAATACTCCATTGCCATAGTCGGCTGTCAATTCCTCCATAATCTCATCAACCATCGTTTCACATTGCTCCTGGGTTAAATTAAGCCAGTCGTACTTTTCCTCGGATAACCGGTTTCCGTATTTTAATATGCTCTCATGAAATATGTTGCCGATATCGGGGAATTCTACCGTATATTGTTTCCGTTCCCGGGCGCGCATTCCATATTGAATAAAATGAGCGAAAGGACAGGCAGCAAACTTTTCCAGTTGGGAAACATTGGTACGAAAGGGTCTTCCATATAATCGTTTTGCCGCTTTTGGCTCTACATAATGAAGTTGATTACGGTGAAAGAAAGCCTTGCCGGTCATAGTCTGCAAAGCCTCCCAATCCGGGTTGTTTTGATACCAGCTCAATATATCCCACCAGAAATCTTCAATGGGTTTATCGTCAAGGAATCGACGCATATTTTCAATCAGATATTTATAGGTGCTAACTGGAGTTGAAACCAACTGTAACTGACTCATCCGGTTCTCTACTAAATCAGAATTTTGCTTTATAAGCGGAAATATTTTCTTAACCCGGTCTATTAATAATGAAGGGCGCAATGCTTTGCCCTGAACATCAGCCGAAGCATAAGAAAGTACTACTTCATCAGTGGCTCTGGTCAAAGCACTGTAAATTAAGAAACGCTCCTCATCCATACGCCGTTCCTGACTGCTATTTAGAATTATACCTTTTTTTTCCAGGCTTTGTTTCTCTTCGTCCAATAAAATACCGTTGTTATTACCTGCTGCCGGTAATTTGCCGTCATTTACGCCTAACACGATTAATGCACGGGCTCCGCGGCTCTTTAATCGTTGAAGACTGCCGATAATAACCCGGTCAACTGTAGGAGGTATCATTCCCAATTTAAAAGAGGAAAAGCCACTTTCCAGTACCGAGCGGTATTCTTTAAGAGAACAAATATCATCTCCCATAATGGTTACTATCTGATCAAATATTTGCATGACAATATTCCATATTTGTGTGTTCTGCAAAACCTGCTCATGCAGGTTTTGTTCACGCAAATCCTCTATCCAATTAATCAACCCGGTTTGTATTGACCTTTGTTCCAAAAATTCATATAATTGCCGCGTTCGGGCTGCATAGGAAGTTGATGTTTTCATATTAGCGCGTAATTCAAAGATAGGTTCGGCAATACTGATACGCAACTGGTTTAATTTCTCCAGTTCCTCAGTTGGGCCGTAAATAAATTCATGTTTCCATTTATCACCCTGAATGCCATAGGCCAGCATGTAATTTTCCAATTCTTCCACATCTTCAGATGATAATTGCAAAAGTCCGGTTTTAAGCATTCGCAATACATCATTAAAACGGAAGTTCCGAATGATAATATCCAATAACGCCATTAAATATTCAATAATGGGGTTTTCCATTATATCTCTTTTGTCGTCAATAAAAAATGGTATTCCGTATTCCGGAAAAATACGTCTGATAAGATAACTGTAATTTTCCATATCAGAACAGATAACGACTATATCGTTCCAGTGCCAGGAATTTTCACGGGCAAATTTGATAATCCGGGAGGCAGCTTGCTCTACTTCGGAAGAAATATTGGCGGCAGCAAAGATTGACAGGCCTTGTACTTCATCTTCCCATACACGGGACGGATAGGCATATAATTCCTTCTCCAAATATGTAAGCGCCGGTTTCTTATCCGCTTCAATGTCAGGCACAACTATATGCTCCTGTTTTATGCCCAGGTTGTTAGCCAGAGAACGTATCTTTTCATATGTATAGCGTGAGGGAGAAAATAGTTGGGCATCCCGGCGGGAAGCAGATAAATCCAGCGTGAAGGAAAAAGTGATTTCTTCAGCCATTAACATCAATTGTTCAATAACCTGTAATCGCTGTGGTGTAAAGGCTATAAAATCATCTATCCAGATATGCGAATCTTTTAGCCAACTGCAATTGGTCATTTTTTCAACAACCAGATTACTCTTATCCTCCAGATCGATATAGCGCCCTTGAAGATATTCATTAAAAGCATTATAAATAATTCTTATATCACCGGTTTTTGCAAGCATAGCTTCTGTTGAAGCGGCTTCCAGCATATCATCAATATTAACCTGAAATCTTTTAATTTCGGCAATCAGTTCGGATATCTGTTCAACAAATCCGGGGTGTTCAGCAACTTTACTATAAATGCGCAGGTTATGAAGATTATCATTAATTGCTTTACGCAGTACCATATATTTCCCCTGTTCATCAATAGTGGTACGCGTCCTGCCCCCGGCATCATTAATAACCCGCTCCCCCAGACGGTTAAAACTTAATACTTCCACCTGCATAATACCTGGTACATCCAGGCTGTTTATCAAATCTCTCTCCGTCTGAAATGTGAATTGATCAGGAACCAACAATATCAATCTGTTTTCAGTCCCGCTTTGCAAAGTCTGCCCTATTTCAGCAAATATCAGTTGACTCTTTGCTGTACTGTTACGCCCGGTTAAATACCTGACAGCCATCAACAAGCCCTCCCATTCTGTCTGGCATTAGTTGACTATCCAGGAGTATTATAACATTAATTGGCACCTGCCCGGGATATATAAGGGGTGAAATAATTAATCCATCAACAATAATTTGGCTCCAGCGGCTAACAGTATAATACCCAATATATCCAGATATTCAAAACCTGTCTTTTTCATGCCGAAAGCTCCCAGGGCATCAATTAAAACTGCTGTTGATATCTGGGCAACTATAATAGCTGTAGTAGCATTACCTACACCTATTTGCGGGATGGAACGAATTACAGCATAGATAATCAGAACATTCAGGATGCCTCCCAGAAAAGCATACCAGGGTACTTGTCCAAGTTTACTGTAATTGCTTAACCCGCACCCGACAGCTATCATAATTACTATTACGGTTATCACACCAATTATATGAATTAACAGCGTAGATTCCCATAGTCCGATAATTTTCCCCAGACTGGCATTAAAGGTCCCTTGGAGAGCCATGGCAGCACCTGATAAGGCTGCTAATAACAAGTAAAACAGGTTAATCATTATATATCCCCTTATCTGTTTTTACCTATTTTCATAGTCTATGGCGATTTTTATGCGGCTTATCTTAATAATTAGATAAATGTTGCTAAAATAATTATGCTTACCCCCAGCCAAAACCATTTCCAATCTGCCTGCTCGTCTTTTTTACCCGCCTGAGGTAATAATTGAAAAACGACCAGATACAACATTATCCCGGAAGCACTTCCCAATAGTACAGGTAATAATTGAGGATGGTAATTTATAATTATTTGCCCGGATAAAGTTCCTAACGGCGTAATAATTCCTACCAGTATAGTTTGTAAAAGAATTCGCCAGTGTTTCATACCACTCATGATTAGCGGTGCAGCTATAGCCATCCCTTCGGGAATATTGTGAATACCTATTCCCAATGCGATTACTGCCCCGGTACGAATTTTCATTTCATAACCCAGGGCTATGGCTATGCCTTCCGGAAAATCA
>JAQVWB010000005.1 GCA_028698695.1 Syntrophomonadaceae bacterium
AAGGCAAGCATAATCTGCCGGTAAAGGTTGAACCGGTCAGCGGTGCTTTGATAACTACAGTTGAACCTGACAAAATAATGGTTGCCTTAACGAAATTGGGGGAAAATCTTTTACCGATAAATCATCAGGTAATACAAAAACCTCCGGCTGGTTATCAATTATTGGATGTAGTAGTGTCGCCGGAAAAATGTCTCATAAGGGGAGAACAAAATCAGATTGGCAGGGTTACGCAGGTAGTATGCCCAGTAAATCTGGCCGGGGTTACCGAGGTGAAAAGTTTTACTGCCGGATTGGAAGCCCGCGATAGTAACGGCAATCAGGTGTCCGGCGTAGAATTGTTGCCGGACAAGGTGCAAGTCTATGCGGTGGTGCAAAATAATAAAACCAGCCAACAACTACCAGTGAAGGTACAGTTTGGTGGTGAATTGGGAACAGAATATGAACTTGGGCAGATGATGGTTGAGCCGGAAACTGTAACTGTATTGGGGGATGAAGGGCTGGTTGGTCAACTGGTCGAATTGGAAACCAATAAGATTAATATCAGCGGGCATACTGAATCATATACTCAGGAGGTAAATATAGCTGTGCCGGAGGGTGTAAAAGTTTATCCTGATAAAGTATTGGTAATGGTTGAAATTAAGAAAGTAACTGTGGGAGAAGAATAATGAGACTGAGAGTAAGAGGGCTTCGACTGCCACTGCATCACGAGTCCTCAGATATAATTAAGGCAGCAGCTATACGAATAGAACAACCGGTGGAGATAGTTGGCGGATTAATACTTGTCCGAAAATCAGTTGATGCCAGGCGTAATGAGGTTTATTTTACTTATACAGTAGAAATTGAGTTGCCTGATCATATAAACATTAAACCGGAAATACTGGACTCCCCTGACATATCAATTCAAACCCGGACAGAACCGGTTATATTGAAATCAGGGAATAGGCCTTTACCCTGGTCACCGGTAATATGTGGATTAGGACCGGCCGGACTGTTTGCAGCGCTGTGTTTGGCACGCAGCGGTTATAAACCGGTTGTAATTGAACAGGGACAGGATATAGACCGGCGCGTACCAGCGGTAGAAAATTTCTGGCAGGGTGGAGAGTTTAATCCATATTCCAACGCCCAGTTTGGAGAAGGTGGCGCGGGTACTTTTTCTGATGGTAAATTAACTACGCGCAGCGGAGATGAGCGCGTTAACTATGTTTTACAGACCATGGTAAATTATGGAGCAGATGAGGAAATTCTGTATTTAAAAAAGCCGCATGTAGGTACCGATATAATTCGTCAGGTAGTCAAAGGCATACGCCGGGAGATAATTGAGCTGGGCGGGGAAGTTTATTTTGATGCCCGCCTGACTGACCTGAGTATTAACCAAACGGGTATAAAGTGCATAATAATAAATAACCGGATGGAATTACCCGGTTCGCTGTTGGTTCTGGCAGTTGGGCATAGTGCCCGTCCTCTTTATCAACTTTTATATGATAAAGGGGTGAAAATGCTGCCCAAAGCATTTGCCATAGGGGTACGCATTGAACACCCCCAGGAATTTATAGATCAGCTGCAATATGGACAATACGCCGGGCATGAACAGTTAGGGGCAGCAGATTATCATTTGACCTGGCAGGATACACTTACGGGACGTGCGCTCTATACCTTTTGTATGTGTCCGGGCGGGTATGTTATTGCTGCTTCTTCGGAACCCGGGCAGGTAGTAACCAATGGCATGAGCTATCTGGCACGCAATAGCGGCGTTGCCAACAGTGCCCTGGTAGTAACGGTTACTCCGGCTGATTGGGATTATTCCACCTTGGGAGGAGTACAGCTGCAGCAATTCCTGGAAAGTAAAGCTTTTGCAATGGGTGGCAGCAGTTACCATGCTCCAGCTCAACGGGTTGAAGATTTTTTGAATAAGCGCATAAGTGATGATTTTGAAGATGGTTTGGCCAGCTATAAACCGGGAGTTGCTGCAGCCAATTTATGGGATATTCTTCCTTATGATACCGCCGGAGTGCTGGAACGAGGTTTAAAATACTGGAATCGTAAAATGCCCGGTTTCATTCATCCTCAAGCGGTACTAACCGCTATTGAGACCAGAACCTCAGCACCGCTGCGAATTGAGCGTAACCGTGAAATGGTATCGGTAAATGTTCCGAATTTATATCCCTGCGGGGAAGGTGCCGGTTATGCAGGTGGGATAGTAAGTGCAGCAGTTGATGGATTAAAAATAGCTGAAAAAATAATTTGCACATACAGGCTGCCGGATAATAAACTGACTATTGTAGATTCCGGAGTGACTGATGCCAGAAAACTGACCGATACTCAGACACAACCATTATAACAGGGAGGGAAACATGTGGGAATCTTGTTTGGAACTGATGGAGTAAGGGGAATCGCCAATGTGGAACTGACCCCGGAGCAGGCCTTTAACCTGGGTCGGGCAGGCAGTTATGTTTTAGCTAGACACGGAGGTGGCAATCGGCCGCGAATTCTGGTGGGCCGGGATACCAGAATTTCAGGGGATATGCTGGAAGCAGCTCTGGCGGCTGGTATTTGCTCCACCGGAGCAGACGTATTAAGCGTAGGAGTTATCCCCACTCCGGCCATAGCCTATTTGACGCGGAAATACAAAGCATCCTGCGGGATAGTAATATCGGCTTCTCATAATCCCGTAGAAGATAATGGAATTAAATTCTTCGGTCCCAGCGGTTATAAATTGCCTGATGACATTGAAGCTGAAATTGAGGAACTGGTACTGGGGGATATGGGGCATTTACCGCGCCCCTCCGGAAAAGATATTGGACAGATGTATGCAGTAGAAGAAGCACTGAATAATTATTTGGCCTGGTTGACCAGTTGTTACTCACTTCCTGAAGACCTGAGTGAAATTACGATAGTAGTGGATTGTGCCAATGGGGCAGCCTATGAAGCAGCACCCCGGATGTGGGGGAGTCTGGGAGCAAAAGTAATTGCCATAAATGATCAGCCAAATGGTGTAAATATAAACGAACGCTGTGGCTCAACCTATACTGAGTTCATAAAAAGGGCCGTAGTTGAGCACCATGCTGATGTCGGATTTGCCTATGACGGGGATGCAGATCGCTGCATAGCCATAGATGAACGTGGCGTTGAGCTGGATGGAGATTATATAATACTTATCTGTGCTCTGGATATGCAGCGCCGGGGAATATTTAATGATGCCGGAGTGGTAGCAACTGTTATGAGCAATATCGGTCTGGATATTGCCCTGCGCCGGGAAAACGTTAAAGTAACCAGCTGCAAGGTAGGCGACCGTTATGTATTGGAAAAAATGCTGGAAATTGATTCCCTGATTGGCGGTGAGCAGTCGGGGCACATCATATTTCGCCGGCATGCTACTACCGGAGATGGATTATTAACTTCGATGAAACTGGTGGAAGTTATGAAGAGAAATGGCTTGCCATTATCACAGTTGGCCAAAGAAATGGAAAAGCATCCTCAATTGCTGGTTAATGTTCGCATTGAGGACAAAGAATCCATTCTGGCGCATAATCTGGTGCAGGCTGCTCTGCAAAAAGCCGAGCAGCGTCTGGGCGAGTTTGGCAAACTGGTAGTTCGGCCTTCAGGCACTGAACCACTGGTACGCCTGATGGCACAGGGACCGGAACAACATATTCTGGAGGAGGTGATAGAGGGAATCAGAGCTGCTATTGAGCAGGTACAAAATCAATCAAAATAATTATTGCCCTGCCGGGCAAAAGCGCCAGACCCGACTTATAAGAAAGTTACAGGATTAAAAATGTCGGGTGACGAGGAGAGGGTTTATCGAAAATTCGGCGGATGCCCTCCGGTGTTCCACCACCGTTAATGTGCCTACAAATCCAGGCAGCAATGCCGGGGACAAAAGGCAACATGGCTGGGAAACAGACGATTTTTTAAGAAAGCAGGCGAATTAGACGTCCCGTTCTCCATTATTCGGGAGGCAGTTAAGACTTTTAACCGGATTAGGGGAAAATGTGTTATTGGAGTTTATGGAACCGAAGCTAATGTAAAAAGGGGACTGAAAACATGGATATTATTATCAGAGATAATTATGATGATATGAGCCAATATGCAGCAGAGATAATTGCTGCCCTGGTTAAGTTAAAACCTGATTGTGTGCTGGGACTGGCTACTGGAAGCACGCCGATTGGCACCTACAAAAAATTAATCAGTATGCATCAGCAAGGTCTGGATTTTTCCAACGTAAAAACCTTTAATCTTGATGAATATTACGGTATAGGAATTGATATGGAAAAACCTTATAGTGCTGATCAGAGTTATGCCCGATTTATGTACGAGGAACTATTCAGACATATTAATATAAAGCCGGAGAATATTCATATTCCTGACGGCCTTACCAAAGAACCGCATAAATTTTGTCAGTGGTACGAGGATGAAATCAAAAAAGCCGGTGGAATTGATTTACAGCTTCTGGGTATGGGTGGTGATGGTCATTGGGCATTCAATGAACCGGGCTCTTCTCTCTCATCAAGAACCAGAGTAGAGGCTCTCGCCCAACAGACTCTGGATGATAATTATGAAGCCTTTTATAAAAAAGCTGGTATTAGCAGAGAACAAATGCCGCATTTTGCTATAACCATGGGGATAGGAACCATACTGGAATCCAAAAGCATTCTGATGATTGTAAACGGAGCCAAAAAAGCTGATGTAGTGGCAAAATGCTTGGAAGGTCCGGTAACATCGCAGATTACTTCCTCGGCCATCCAACTGTATGGCGGTGGCGCTACGGTAGTTCTCGACCGAGAGGCGGCTTCCAAACTTAAAAACCTCAGCCATTATATGCATGTCGAGAAAGCCAGACTTGCCTACGGGTTATAAACTATGCGACAAGGGCAGGTTTGAGACGGTCGCAAGTAAAGCCGCAAAAAAGTGACCGGTTATTTACCGGTCACTTTTATAAAGTAAGCTCCAGCGAACCTTTATCAACTTCTTCCTGTCTTCGCCTTAAGATTTTATGTTCCCCATTTCAACCTTCTTGTAAGACCTTCGTCCTCTCAGTTTCAGTTACTCTCTGTCTGCATCAATCTTACTTTACTTCCGTTCCTATTTTATAATAAACCCTTCCAGACTTACCACTATAAGAACTTTCGCTTCGTAAAACTGTTACAAACCTTTTTCGCTGATTCTTCCTGGATATAGTGAATTTGTCATTCACCGGCTCTTATTTCCAGTCTTCATGTTCCGTTTCTGTCTTCCGGCTCTGTCAGGTTTTCCGTCTTAGGAATTCCCTGGAGCTTGGTTTAATATTACTAAATAAATAAGCAGAGAGCAATCTGCGAATATCGGCAAAATATTCTGAATATTATGAATAAAGGCGCTGAGATAAGAATTTCTTTATATTCCTATTAATTAATAATAATTTCTAATTATTTTACAATCTTAAAAAAAACTAATGATAATTAATAATGTGTGGATTAAGGATTATTGTTTCCCGGCAGGTGAATAATAGAAATCATGCTATAATATAGGGGAATTAGTGCCTGGAACAAGGTTTAATTAGGTTGGGATAATAATCAACCCTTTAAATATCACTAAGAGGTGAATGTTATTTGTTGATAACTATTTCCAGACAAACGGGCAGCCAGGGCAAAGAAATAACCGATCTGCTGGCTCAGAAACTGGATTTGCCAATTATTACGCGGGATTGGGTGATGAGCAAGTGGTTGCCGGAAATAGCCAACCAACATGAATTGCACATGCTGACGCAAAGCCCGGGCTTTTTTCTGTCAACTTCATCGCAGGGGATAACTTTTGCTGAGTTCCTGGAAAACAAGTTGCAGGAATTAGCTGAACAGCAGTCGGTAATTATTTTTGGTTTGGGGGCGCAGATTATATTTGCCGGGTATTCTGGGGCGCTGCATGTGAAGATTATGGCTTCTCAGGAAATCAGGATTAACCGCATTATGCAAACCCATTGTCTGGAGAAAAAAGATGCCGAGCGGTTTTTGGATTTAACCGATCGCAAACATCGAAGATATATTTCTACAATTTATGGTAAGGACTGGTCTGATCCGTCACTCTACCATATTACCCTGAATACGGATAATATGAGTATTGATGAAGCAGCCTCGGTATTATGTTACATGGCACAGAACCGACAAAACCTGCCGCTTTCCCAGATTGACTCACTGGAAAAACCAGTTGAGAAATCAGTAGTATTCAAACATCCCTCTGAAGAAGAATTTGCCTCAATTCTTGATATGCATAATATTGAATGGGAATATGAACCGCGGACATTTCCTATTGAATGGGACACGGAGGGCAATATTACGCAGGCTTTTGCTCCGGACTTTTACCTCCCGCGGTTTGATACCTATATAGAGTTGACTACGATGGACCAGAGATATGTTTCCCAAAAGAAGAAAAAAGTACAGAAGCTAAAAAAATTATATCCCGGCACTAATATCAATATAGTGTTTAAAAAAGATTTTTATTCTTTGGCAAAGAGATTTGGGCTGTGGGAGGGAAATGACAAGAAATGAACAAACCGGGAATAGGGAAAATAATTTATACCGAAGAAGAAATTCAACAAAAAATTGCCGAACTGGCCCAAGTTATCAATCGTGATTATAAAGGTGAAAAACTAATCGTCATAGCGGTTTTGAAAGGGTCTTTTTACTTTGTAGCTGATCTTACCCGTCATCTTACCATGCCTTTGAATATAGATTTTATTTCCATCGGTTCGACTCCGGAAGAACTTAATATGACTGGAGTTATTCGCTTTACGAGAAATGTTGGTCTGAATTTATCCGGGCAGCATGTACTGTTGGTTGAGGATGTAATTGGTACCGGCCTTACTTTGGGTTTTATCTGTCAGCATCTGGAGACTTTTGGGCCTGCCAGTCTGAAAATATGCACCCTGCTGGATAATCCGGCGGGTAGAATTCTGACTTTACCCATAGATTACAGTTGTTTTACCATGCCGGACTTGTTTCTGGTCGGCTATGGTCTGGATTATAATGAAGAATATCGCAACCTGCGTTATATAGCAGAATACCGGGAATAAAAGTTGTCACGAGGACAGTTCAAGACCACTGAAAAAATGCCCTTTTGTTGTCATGCTGAGCGATAGCGAAGCATCTCGTTGGTGGAAGGCCCAATATTACAGACTCCCAAAAGAGAACCTGCGTCGCCTGCAGCTCCTCAGGATGACATTTATAATACTTTTTCAGTGGTCTCGGAAGGTTCCCCTGATAACTTGCAGAGGGGAGAAAAACCATGGAATGTTTGATGCAGCGTATTTGGCAGACTGCGATTTTAAGAGAAAATGAACAGTATCTGATAGCTGAAACCAGTTATCTGGATTCCCGCATAGAAAGAAAAGCCGTTATGCGGGTGGAGATTAACAGCCTGAAAACCGTTGAGGCCTGGCTGGAGCGTTTAGGGCGTCCCGGGGATATGTTGGAAAAACGGGAGTATATTGAAGGGCTGAAAGGAGTGCCTGCTTATCTGGGAAGCGGTTCCCAGTTGAAAAAAGGTATGCAGGACATACAAGATGAACTGGAACGCTCACTGTTTAATGAATGTGTGATCGGGATTGTACAGGCCGAAACCTTTCTATTTAATGAAAGGGGTTACAGCAGTGCAGATGAATACAGCAAATCCTGGGAAGAGTTCTATGCCGGCTCCTGCCGTTATTACAGCCATCTGGATAAGATTAATATTTCCTGGGGGGATTATATTGGCCCAACCGGTAGAGCATTAAATCTGTTTAACCGCGCCAAAAGCCAGCAGCTTATGCGAGATGATAAGGGGCAGTTTATTATTAATGGCAGTCTGATTGACTCATTTCACCAGATGAGCAGCCATCTGGTACTGGACCAGGATATGAAACTCATATCTGCCCATGGGCAATTGCTGCGGGCGCCGGATAAGGTTTGTTTTGAGGCAGCAGTTAACATGAATAATTTGATCGGACAAAGCCTTAACGGAATAAGCAAGAAAGAACTGGCTAATTTACTGGGTGCAGGTCAGGGCTGTGTTCATTTAATTGACCTGGTTTATGACAGCGTAAAAACACTGCAACTTTACAGGGCATAAAGCAAGCTTTATCATAAAAAACTTATTGTATAGCAGGAGAAATAAAAGCGCTTATAGAACATGTGTTCTATAAGCGCTTTTAAAAGGAAGGAGTAATATAATGAATTTTACTGAAAAACTAAGTGCGTATAATAAAGGAGCTAATAATTACGGTGATACTACTATAATGGAACCATCATTATATGAGCAGAGTCTGTTCTTATATGATAACATTTACTTAAATAACAAACGCACTGAAGGTGGCGAAGAATCAGTAATGTCTAAATTTACATTTATAGATCTATTTGCCGGGATAGGGGGAATAAGGACAGGGTTTGAAGCATTTGGCGGTCAATGTGTATTTACCAGCGAATGGAATGAATGGGCACAAAAGACATATGCTGCAAATTTCGGGATTGAACACCCGTTCATTGGAGATATAGTACCATTCCCGGCTGATGATGTCCCGGATCACGATGTTTTATTAGCAGGTTTTCCATGCCAGCCTTTTTCAATTGCCGGTGTATCAAAGAAAAACGCGTTGGGCAGGCCACACGGATTCGAGTGTACTACTCAGGGGACACTGTTTTTTGATGTTGCGAGAATTCTTGCCGTCAAAAGGCCAAAAGCTTTCCTGCTTGAGAATGTAAAAAATCTTGTTTCCCATAATAAGGGAGAAACTTTTAAGGTAATTCTTGAAACACTGAGAGATGAGCTGGGATATCATATTGAAACTAAAATTATTGATGGCAGTCACTTTGTTCCCCAGCATAGAGAAAGAATATTAATAGTGGGATTTAGAGAAAAAAACAATTTTAGCTGGGATGATTATCAATATCCTGAAAATTCTCCAACTTTGAAAAACGTACTCCATCCGGAGGATGGGAGCGAAACCCCAGAAGAACCATATACATCAGGAGAGAAAGCCAGAGTCCATTCCAAATATGTGTTAAGTGATAAACTCTGGAATTATTTACAGGAATATTCCGCCAAACATAAGGCGAAAGGTAATGGCTTTGGTTATGGGTTATTTAACGGAGATGATATCGCCAGAACACTTTCTGCCCGATACTATAAAGATGGTTCGGAAATATTAATAAACAGAGGTAAAGGTAAAAATCCACGAAGACTTACTCCACGAGAATGTGCCAGAATAATGGGCTTTGATGATAACTACAAAATAGTTGTTTCAGATACACAGGCTTACAGACAATTTGGTAATTCAGTTGTTGTTCCGGTAATTAAAGAGGTGGCGCGTATTATGGTGCCCTATTTATAAAATTATCAAAGCAGGTGACGTTATGAAGTCTGGATACTTATCTCAGTATTTTGTCGGAGTTGCAGCAAAAATTCTCAGTGCAGTTGAAGCGGATTATTCTGTAAGTAATCAGCATGAATTCAATGGTGTTGGAAATCTTAAAAAACTATTTGGTAATAGCAAAGACAAAAAAAGATATAATGCAAAGTTTCTTTACTTAAATGATAATGACGATGATCCAGTAACTGATGATGGCTTTTTAACATGGTATGATGCACGTGCGAATCATCTAACCCGTTCTGAACACCGCTTATATTTTCCTACAACAGCAGTGTCAACCTGTGCAGAAGCAGGTGACCTTTTGGTAATAGCACTTCAGGGTAACAATACAGTTCTTGTTATTATTGCAGAGAATGGAACTACTATTAGCAACCAGATTAAATGGCTTTTTGGCTTAGATGTCTTATCTCATCCAGGATTTTCAATCCGAGAAGAGTTGGAAAGTGAACAGGATAGAATTGCTTTTGCTTCTATGATAATCCTTGAACAAATTGGTGTTGAAGTTAGAGTTAAAGAAGAAACTTTTCTCGATGGAATGCTGAGCCGTTTTGGTACCAATTTTCCGGATACCCGAACTTTTTCAGATTATGCACGTTCTACAATCCCCGATCTTAATCCTTTTAATGATCCGGATAGGACATTAATGTCATGGATCGAAAGGGAAGAAATATTATTTAGAACTCTTGAAAAGCACTTAATTGCGGATAGACTGTTGACCGGTTTTAATGAAGTTGATGATTTTATGACGTTCTCATTATCCGTTCAAAACCGGAGAAAAAGTCGTGTTGGTTATGCGTTTGAGAATCACATTGAAGAATTATTTAATTTATATAAAATTCAATACGACCGAAATAAAGTTACAGAGAACAAATCGAAGCCTGACTTTATATTCCCAAGTATAGATTTATATCATAATAATAAATTTGATAAGTTCTTACTCACTATGCTTGGAGTAAAAAGCACCTGTAAAGACAGGTGGCGACAGGTCCTTACTGAGGCTGATCGTATAAAAAATAAGCATTTAATAACTCTCGAAGCTGCTATTAGCGAAAATCAAACAAATGAAATGGCCATGCGGAAGTTGCAGCTTATAGTGCCTGATGTACTTCATCAGACATACACACGAGAGCAACAATTATGGTTGATTAACGTAAGAGAATTTATTGAATTATTAAGAAGCAAACAGAACGAGGCAGGTCTTTAAAATGAAATATGTATAACCGGGTGTCACCGGCGAGGGTAACCAGAAGAACCGTCCCCCTGGTTACCCTAGTTACTTACTTTAAATAGAAGAAGATGAGATTTTGATTAAGAGGATAGCCGGACAGAACAAATTCCGGTATGTATTGATTGTTTCATTAAGTTTTATGTGGATCGTGGTTTATTTGCAGCGCATTAATATTGGGGCGTTGCTGGTTGATTCGCGATTTCTGCAAGAACTGGGGTTGATGGGGCAAACTGCGCAACAGGGGCTGTTAATGACAGTTTTTCTGCTGGTTTATTCTGTAGCCAATATTGCAGCTGTTCCTGTCAGCAACCTTCTCGGACCACGGAGAGCGGTATTATTGGGGATATTTATTGCCTCTGCAGCTATGCTGGCCGGGGGCTGGTTGGCTTCCTTTACAGCAATTCTTTGGGTGCGGGTACTGCTGGGGATTGGTAACGGTATTCATTTCCCCAATATGAGTATTTTGGTTAAGCGATGGTTTCCTCCGCATGAAAGAGGTTTGGCCAATTCCATGTACGGAGTTGGCGGTTGTGTAGGAATGATTGTGGCTTTTCCGCTGTTTTCAGCTATTAATACCCGGTTAGGCTGGGAGTTCAGTTTTTTTATACCCGCACTTTTAGCCTTGTTATGCACTCTACCCCTTTGGCTGCGGTGGATATCCGACCGTCCTCAGGATAATCCTTATATATTAAAAGAGGAAATCAATTATATAACCGCATGTAATCAGGAGCAGGAAGCAACTGTATCAGATAACGGGATTTCAGGAGCGAAATCCATGTTGCTGAATCGGTCTTTTATTCTGTTATGTATTGCCTATACTGCATTTTTATGCAGCTGGTGGGGTATATTGACCTGGATGCCGCAGTATCTGGTACAGGCCCGCGAATTTGATATGAATGGCACATCCAGTAATTTAGCCCTGGCTTATTTGATGGCGGCAGTTGGAATTTTAACTGGTGGCAGGCTGGTGGATAAAACCAGGCGTAAGAGCAGTATAGCAATATTCGCTTTGGTATGTGTAGCTTTGGCTACATTGGGGATTGCTCTGGTTCCTTCCCCGATTTTGGCGGTAGTATTCATGGTTATGGCGGTGGGAATAAATGAGTTTGTTTATCCGGCGGTATGGTCGATGTTACAGATGTTATTACCGGATAGTCTGATGGCAGCCGGTTCAGGCATAATGAGCGGCACCAGCAATTTATTATCCGCTGTATCTCCATTCATTATCGGTTGGCTGATTCAGATAAGCGGCAGTTATGTTTTGGGATTATTATTCCTTGTTACTATTTCGGCATGTGGTGCGGTAAGCTGTGTGCTGCTTTACCGGCAGGGGTATTAATGCGACCGGGCACAGGGGGTAAAAGAACCATCTCATTTTCCCCTTTGCATATCCCGGCTATTTCATGAGGAGTTTATGTTCCACCATTATGCAGGCACTGTCAATCAGCTTTATTTTGCTGTCCTGAGCCAGTTTAATAGACTCGTCATCACAGTAAACACCGGCCTGCGTCCAAACGGCTGGAATGTTCATTTCTTTAGCTGCTTTTACAATGGCATACACTTCCTCACTGCGGCGGAAAACATCTACCAGATCTATTTTAAAGGGAATGGATTGCAGGTCAGGATAACATTTTTCCCCGAGAACTTCCTCAAGATTCGGATTTACCGGTACAATTTTATATCCTTGGCTTTGCAAATATTTACCGATACGATTACTGGCACGACCGGGATTATCTGATAAACCAACTATGGCAATAGTTTGGCATTGCTCCAGCAATTGTTTTTTTTCATAGCTGAACAACAGACTTTCAGGCATTTAACCAACTCCTTATAATAATTGATTATCATATAACTCCATATTAGTATATGTATTTATGTGCAGGCAATTAATTTAAATCAGTTGTTGAAGTGAACAGCCAGCCAGATGCAGGGTGGGTTTTGACTGGTTTTTTCCACACGATGGGCAAGACCGGCTGGAATATAAAGATAATCACCTGCGGTCAAGTTTTTGATGGTTTTGTCTTCATAACTCAGGGTGGCTTCTCCCTGCAGCAGTATGACCCATTCATGTTTTTCCTGTCGGTACCAGAAGCCTGGTGCTGATTGCTGCCCGGTTGAGATTATACGCTCAATGACAAGCTTTTCATTTTTCCATAGGGTTTCAAATAGTTCTTCTACCGGCAGTTTATCAGGTAACTGGAATATGTTCATGATAAGTCCTCCATGAAATTTGGTGTGTACCCTAACCATTGCCACTTCTTGCACTGGTATTGGTTAAGGAGTAAACTGAGTTTAATGTTTATTGATAAACAAATTCTACTTGTTTCAGTTTAGAAGATGTAATTTATTAATGCAAAAGGAATGAATCATTAATGTCTGATGAACGTAAGCGTATGGCAGTGTTGTTTGCTACTATATTTTTAGTGGGAATGGGTTTTAGCATTATCATGCCGGTGTTGCCCTATTATGCTGAGTCATTGGGGGCCAATGCCTTTCAATTGGGAATGTTGATTACTGTTTATGCCGTCTGCCAGTTTATTTTTGCTCCGGTTTGGGGTGCATATTCCGATAAGGTTGGGAGAAGACCGGTACTGTTGCTTGGAATACTGGGCTATTCCTTTACTTTTATTCTGTTTGGTTTTGCGACAAAATTATGGATGCTGTATGTAATTCGTATTGCCGGTGGAATCCTGGCTTGTGCAACCATGCCCACTGCCATGGCGTATGTTGGAGATTCGACCAGCATGGAAAAACGGGGCTCGGCTATGGGAATGATTGGGGCAGCCATGGGAATGGGTATGGTGTTCGGACCGGCTATTGGCGGGATATTATCCGGTATATCGCTGGCATTTCCTTTTGTTTTTGCCGGATTACTGGCCCTGGCTAATGCTATTTCCGTTTATATTCTCCTGCCTGAATCTTTAGCTAGTGAAAACCGGGTAATGCGTAAAGTTGAAAGAGCTTCTTTGCTGGAGGGACTGAAAACTCCATTGGTAATCCTGTTTCTGTGTATTTGTCTGGGCAGCATTGGAGAGTCTATCCACCATGGAACTTTTGCGCTTTATGCAGAGAGTAAATTATCCTTTACCGCCCGTGATATTGGCTGGGCATTTACTGCTGCCGGAGTTGTAATGGCATTGGTGCAGGGTCTCCTGGTAGGCAGACTTATTAACCGTTTTGGGGAAGAAAAGACCGCCGCCACTGGAATAATACTTTTAGGGACCAGCTTTGTACTATTTTTATTTATGTATAATATACCTTCCTCCATTGCATTTATGGCGGTATTTTCAGCCGGAATCGGCCTGATGCGCCCTTCCATTTCAGCGGCAGTTTCCAAACGGACGGCAACCGGTCAGGGTTCTGCTATGGGTATCTTAAATGGATATGACAGCCTGGGACGAGCCATTGGACCGGTTTTAGGAGGTTTTATGCTGGACCGGGGCCTTAATCTGGGCTACTACACCGCCATAACTATTTCCCTGCTGGCTTTGCTGACTCTGGTGATTGGCAGCAGAATAACAGGTAAAAAGGGTTATCAGGTGGAAAATGAATATTGATGAAAATTTTTCATTGAAAAAGCAGGGGGAAGGCGAATAACTTTATTCAGGTACTACTTCTCAAAGAATACTGAAAAGGTCCCTGCCCCAACATGGGAGCCTATTACTGGTCCTATTTCACCAATAATAACTTCTCTGACCCCAAACTTATCTTTTATTATTCTACTGAGATAATCAGCAATTTCAGGAACAGCACTATGAGATATTCCAACGGTTTGATTGGACAGATCAGTACTGTTGCTCTCTATAATTTTTATCAGCTTGTGCTGAGCACCCTTCAATCCCCGCGCCTTGTCATAAGGCTTAATAAAGCCTCCCTCATCCATGTGAAGGACTGGCTTGATATCCAATACATCAGCCATTAATCCTTTGGTTTTGGAAATACGTCCGCCTTTAATCAGGCATTCCAGATTACCGACAACGAATATACATTGCATATGCGTTTGCATCTCTTCCAGTCTTTGCAGAATACTATTTATATCGGCTCCATGCTCAGCCATACGGGCTGCTTCTATTACCAGTAATCCCATTCCTATTGAAGCCTTAAGTGAATCAAAGACATGCAGGCGGGGATTATTAAGATTCTTTTGAGCCAAAACGCCCCCCTGATAAGTGCCGGAAAGGCCGGAAGACATATGAATAGCAATGACTTCCGAACCATCAGCCAGAGCCTGGGTATAAACCCGGGTTATATCTTCAACAGCTGGTTGACTGGTATGAGGCAGCACTGGGGCTGACTTCAAAATACTATAAAACTCATCGTTGTTGATTTCTCCAGGCTTGTAAACCCGGTCTCCAAAGCTTACCGTTAAATGGGCCAGGTTAATACCGTACTGTTTCAGCAGTTCATCCGGTAAATCACAGCAATTATCACTCACGATTTTTATGCCCACCAGCAGAACCTCCTTACTCATCAGTTATTAATTCTATGTGTATGCATAGAGCATAATTCCCTGCACACGTAATTAATTCCTCTTTATGGGATGGTTGGTTCATAATTAGCCTTGCCTGAAATCTATTCATCACAATTTTGTTAAAAAACTTTTATCTTTTTGTGATACTCGGGTTTTATCATATATTTAACAAATTCGCGCGAAGGTTTTGAATGGGGAAATAAATTTGTTTCAGGGAGGTTATGATATGTTTGTTTTCTCTGAAGGGGTATCAGCATTAAGTGTCTGGGGTGTTTGGGTCCTGGTGTTTGTAGCCCTGTTTGGCTTTAATGAAATTACCCGAAGATGGAAATGGATCGGCTTTTTCAGTTTCGTTGTATTAC
This sequence comes from Syntrophomonadaceae bacterium, assembly GCA_028698695.1. Classification (GTDB taxonomy): domain Bacteria; phylum Bacillota; class Syntrophomonadia; order Syntrophomonadales; family Syntrophomonadaceae; genus JAAYBS01. Next base: position 15,438 of record JAQVWB010000005.1, read on the forward strand.
CGGCCATACTCTCAGTATTGTGGTTCACAGTCCTAAAGGATACTACTTATACCGACTGGTTTCATTTGGCCAAGGTTTATTCTTCTACTGCCGGATGTATCGGTTTCTGGTGCATCAGACATGTTAAGTTAACTAATAAGAAAACTGGTAAGGTATGGACCCTGGCTGAGCAAAAATGGGCGTTATGTTTTCCACCGTTAATTCTGGCCATCAATATTATAGAAGCAGTAATCCGTGACTTTCAGGTTGGCCTGCAATATGCCGGCGGCGGAATATTAGTAGATGAGGCCATGTTTGTTCTCGGCGGACCATGGAATTATATGAACGGAATTGCCGGCATTTTGAACATCATTGCCATCACCGGATGGTTTGGAATCGTCATAAGAAAGAAAACCGCCAAAGACGGAAGCAAGGATATGCTATGGCCGGATATGTTATGGTTCTGGATAATAGCTTATGATCTTTGGAATTTTGCTTACACATACAACTGTCTGCCCGGACATTCCTGGTATTGTGGTTTTGCTTTACTGTTAGCTCCGACCCTTTGTGCATTCACAGTTGGTAAAGGAGCCTGGTTGCAGCATCGTGCCCAGACTCTGGCCTTATGGTGCATGTTTGCCCAGACATTCCCGGCATTTATTGACCAGGGTGCCTATGCAGTTGCATCAGCTTACAATCCTTCGGTGATGTTTGCCTGGAGTTTTGCAGCTCTGTTATCTAATATAGCTGTAATAGCTTATATGATTTACAAGATTGTCAAAACCAGAAGAAATCCTTATACAGGCGAACTATTTACCGACCTGAAGGGATATCAGGCCATCAAGGCTCTGGCAGAATAATAAATCTCTGTTAAAGTACTGCAAAAATGCGACAGGGGGACAGTTTTCCCCTGTCGCATTGTCTGTTTATACTTCAATATAGAGCTATCCTTGTTTAGCATTCCTGAGTAATATTTGGAAAAAAGGAAAATATATTCCCCGCGCAGAATACTATAAAAATATCAAAATATTTTGAAATTGGAACAGGAGGGATTAACATCAGCCAGAATTCCTGGGTCAAGAAAGAGATTGAACTATGGCACAGTGAAGGATTAATCAGTTCCGAACAGGCACAGTTGTTATCCAATCGTTATCCGGATAGAGAATTACGTACAGTTAACATATTACCCACGCTGGGTGCTATACTTCTCGGAGTTGGTATTATTCTGTTTTTTGCAGCTAATTGGCCGGTTATACCGGTAGCGGCGAAGTTGATATTGATTTTATCGGTATTGTTCTCTTGCCACTATTTTGCTTATAAATATCGTTATGAAAAAGATCAGGTCTGGTTGGGCAATAGTTTGCTGCTGCTGGGAGGAATATTATTCGGAGCAGCCATTTTTTTAATTGCCCAGATTTATCATATTAATGCGTATTATCCTAATGGGATTTTATTCTGGGGACTGGGAGTTCTACTAATGGCATGGGTTACCGGAGAAAGAGCAGTGACGGTTCTCTCCATTTTATTATTGCTGGCATGGACTATTATTGACGGCAGTGAAACTCATCCACTGATACCCTGGTTGCATCTGCTGATTTTATTTCTGCTGGCTTTTCCTCTGGCTTATCGCGTACGCAGTGCCGGTGCGGTTTTCCTTTGTCAGGTGTGGCTGGTAATACTGCTGTTGATGAGTATGCCCTCAAACTATGAACATATAATTCCGCTGGTTATGATGTTGCTGGGTTCGGCTTTTTTCCTGCGGGGACGACATGGTGAAGACTTGTACAGTTTGTTGTATGTGGCTACAGGTCTGATTATAGTTCTGACAACCATGCTTATATTCTTATTTGTTTCTGATTGGGATTTATTATATGTTATTACACCTGCGGTAGTATTATTGGGTGCGATGCTGGCAGGATTGATTACTTTGTTGCTGTTACCCGCCTACCGCCATATACGCATGGAAATAGCGGCGGTGGGGTTAATCAATCTTATGTTTATCTGCTATTTAACCATACCAATACCACATTTGTTCATATATTTCGTGTTGTTTACAGCTATCATATTAGTCATATTAAGAGGTGCCGGGCAACATAATCCGGTTATGTTAAACCTGGGGCTGGTATTTTTCTATGCAGCAGTACTGCGTGGCTATTTTGATTATGCTTCCCGCTATATGGATCGCAGTCTTTTCTTTATGATAGGAGGCATCATACTGTTGTTAATGGGTTGGTGGCTTAATCGTCAGCGTGACAAAATAGTTTCCAGCTGGAGGGAAGAGCATGAATAAAAAAACTTTTTATTTGGTTGTATCAATTCAGGCATTGTTTCTGGCAGGTATGATTCTACTTAATCAATCCATATTATGGTGTGGACAGGAAGTCATTCTTAAAACTGAACCCATTGATCCGTACAGTCTGTTCAGCGGGGAATATGTTTCCCTGAGGTATGAAGTTTCCCATATTCCTCTGGATAAAGTTCAACACCCTGATCTGAATGATATAACCAGGGCGGCAGAGTATTATACCCGGGGAAGCAGGGTATTTGTACAGATGGAAAAGCGGGGAGAAGAATGGCAGACAGTCAAAATCAGCAAAAAGCGCAAAGATATGAAGGGTAATCTGTATATGGCGGCAAGAGTAGAATGGATTACAAATTGGGCTGAGGGAAGAAAGACAGTAATCCCGCAGATGACGGTTGATTACGGTATTGAGAGTTATTATACCCCGGAAGGTACTGCCCGTAATTATGAAAGGGTCGAAATGCGGGGACTGAAGGTAAAAGTCGCTGTGGATTCCTGGGGACGCAGTAAAATAATAGAGTTGATACCGCCTGATAAATAGCAGTCTCGGACGGTTCTTTTGCCTGCCGAATGTATTTAAGCAAGGGGAATAAAGACAGATGAGTTTTACACATTTATTTGAACCGGGATATATCGGAAATTGCCGCGTTAAAAATCGCATTATAATGGCACCAATAGGCAATATCAACATGGCCGATCCAATTGGCAGGCCATTGCCTAAAATGATTGATTATTTTGTGGAGAGAGCGCGGGGCGGAACTGGTCTGCTTATTACCGGTTTGATACCAGTCTCATTTGGCATAGACCCGACTATTTCCGAAGATAATGATACCAGCTATTTCCCGAGAATTGATGGCTCTTCACGTACTCGTCTGGCGGGATGGCGTGATTTGATTGCCGGAGTTCATGCTTATGATGCCCGCCTGTTTATACAGTTAACCGCAGGATTAGGCAGGGTAGGCTCACCAGAGTCTATGCTGAAAGGGAAAATACTCAAGTCTGCATCTCTGAACCGTAATTTTTACGTGCCTCAACTACCGCATTTTCCCTTTTCTGATCGAGCAATTAAAAAAATGGTGAAAAGCTTTGGACAAAGTGCTATTAATGCCAAAGTATCCGGAGCAGATGGCATACAACTACATGGACATGAAGGATATCTAATGGATCAATTGACTTCCCAGCCATGGAATCGGCGTAAACTGGGAAGATATCGTAACCGTTATCAGTTTGCTTTGGATGTGGTTGCTGAAATTCAAAGAGCTTGTGGAGAGGAATTCCCTATCATTTACCGCATAGATCTAACTCAGGGTTTACGGGAAAGTTATGGGGAGAAAATATTTAAACAGCGTTTTCGTGGTATAGAGAGAAGTGTACAGGAAGGCCTGGAATTTTGCAGGGAACTGGCTTCAGCTGGAGTAGCAGCTTTTGATGTAGATAAAGGATGTTATGATAATTGGTTTTATCCTCATCCTCCAGCTTATTTTGATGATATTCCCTATGTAGAAGAAACTGCCGGCAAACTGAAAAGTTATTTTGACCAGCATCAGGTTAAGGCCCGCATAATTGCTGTTGGCAAGCTGGGGCGTCCGGAGCGGGCAGAAGAAGTATTGGAGCAGGGATGGGCTGATTTTGTTATGCTGGGTAGGCCCTTGCTGGCCGATCCATACTGGCCTCAAAAGGTAAGAGAAGGGCGTATCAGAGAAATAATTCATTGTATCGGAGACCAGGAAGGTTGTATTCAATCTTTTATTTTAGGAGGACATCCCTGCTGTGCCGTAAATGCCTATACCGGATTTGAGGATACCAAAAAGCTTACTCCGGCCAGTAGAATCAAAACGGTAGCAGTAGTAGGCGCAGGGCCTGCTGGTTGTGAAGCAGCCAGAACTGCTTTAGCCCGGGGACATCAGGTAACCTTGTTTGAAAAAAAAGCTCAAATTGGTGGCCAGCTGATTATCGGAGCTTCGATGAGGATAAAGCATGACTTGGCAACCTATTTATCCAATCTTCAATATCAGATGCAGCAACTGGCAGCCCAGGGATTGGATTTAAGACTGGGTCAGGAAGCAACCCTGACAGATTTGAAAGAAAAATATGAGGTTATTATTTGTGGAACTGGTCTGCATGCAGGTATGCCTGTTATAGAAGGGATGGATGCAATGCCTCATGCGGAAGTAAGGCAGTTTTTATCAGCAGGGATGCAACTTCCGCCCGAAGCTAAACGGGTAACCATAGTTGGCGGGGGATTAACCGGCTGTGAATTAGCATATACCCTGGTCAGTGAAAGAAAGGTTGAAGTAACCCTGGTAGAACGGCAGGACAATTTAATGAGCGGAGTAGTTCAAGCTAACCGGGCTATGCTGCTTTGGATGCTGATGGGTAAAGGCTCGCCTGGTAAAATGCCCCCATTAACTAATCCGGTGTCAGCCTATACCAGTTCTGAAGTAATCAGAATTGAAACAGGAAAAGTACTGATTAAGGCCAACAGAAAAAGAAAGGATCCTTATACACCCTGGCAAACACTTATTCCTGATAATATACATAATCCATTTGACAAAAAACTTAAGCAGACAGATGTTGAGACGATCAGTCTTGAGACAGATTATTTGATATTTGCCACCGGCGGGCAGAGCAATTATGACCTATATTATCAATTGTTGGAGACCAATGCTGCTCCTGAAGTTTATTGTGTAGGTGATGCGCAGCACCCGGCCAGGGTCTGGGAAGCCGTAACCAGTGCCAATGAGGTGGCCAGGTTTATTTAAAAGTGGAATAAACGATTAAAAAATTACCGGTTGACGATTAGGTCAGCTAATGGTACCATTTTAGCAACGACTCCGAGTTTGTGAATCTAAGGTCAAGGTACTATGATTGGCAAACCGATGGGTGCAATGGGAAACAATTGCGCCTCCCGTTTGGAAAGGAGCCCACGTATACACAGCAGATTTATCGAACGGTGTGCTCTTATTGTCGCCGTTCGCTTTTTTATAATTTAATAATCGCCTCCGAGTTTGCGGAGCTAAGGTTGATTACTAAGGTTTGCAGACCGATGGGTACAACGGGAAACGGTTGTGCCTCCCGTATTGGAAAGGAGGGCTCTACGACTTAACTAAAGGTCTGAATAGCCATGTATCCTTGCCGGAACATGGTTTTTGTTTTTATAATTCAGACATCCAATCCCAATCTTTTTCATTCCCGCTTACACTGTAGGCGGGACCTTTTTTTCTGATATAAGTTTATATTATTATTTTTAAAGTATAATAAATAGGAGTTAACCATAGTTTATGGAGCTATAACTGTGAATAATAAGGGCAAAGACCTTGAAAAACCTGAATATTCGCTGTTGCATGAAGTATCGGGCTCTCTGGGAGACCTGGGGACTCTGTTGCCTTATGTATTGGCAGTAATTGCTGTAGCCGGGCTTAGTTCTGCTTCGGTATTTATGGGATTTGGTATATTTTATCTGTTCAGTGGCTGGTTTTATAGCATGCCAATGGCGGTGCAACCTATGAAAGCCGCCTCAGCGGCCATTATCGTACAGGGCGCTTCACCGGCGGAAGTTGCGGCAGGAGGTATTGCTATTGGATTAATTCTGCTGTTATTTGGTTGGTCCGGTATGATTGGCAGGATAGCGCGTCTCACCCCGCCGGGAGTAGTAGGCGGGATTCAGCTTGGATTGGGAGTATCGCTGGCAATTTTAGGCTTAAAAATGATTGCAACCCAGCCGGTTCTGGGATTCTCCTGTTTGCTGGTTATGCTGATATTATTGTTTCGCTATTCCAAGAGCCCGGCAGCTTTAATTGTGCTGGCAGGTGGTACGGCAGTATCACTGATACTAAGTGGGGGAGTATCCATTGAGGTGGTAAATATTGGTTGGCATCTTCCTGATACAGTGATTCCCTCTATGCGGGATTTTAAAAAAGGGATATTGATGTTGGCATTGCCCCAACTCCCCATTACTTTGACTAATGCTGTATTGGTGACCAGTCTGATTACAAAGGAGTTATATCCTAAGAGTGCCGACCGGGCCAGTGAGAAGAATTTGTGCCTGACCATGGGGGGAGCCAATTTGTTAATGGCGCCTCTGGGCGGCTTTATGATGTGTCATGGCAGCGGAGGAATAACGGCTCATTATCGTTATGGAGGGCGTACTGCTATGACCGTTGTAATTATTGGCATGCTCCTTTTACTAACAGGTGTTTTACTGGGTGATGATGCCGTAATACTGTTGCGTCTGATTCCTGAAGCTATATTAGGGGCTTTATTATTTTACAGTGGTATAGATTTGGCTATGGCAACCCGTAACATGGATGAACATCAGGGCTTATTTCTGGTTTTAATAGTGGCAGCACTTACCATTGGATTAAATCCGGCGGTAGCTTTTATTGCCGGTATAGTGATTTATTTAATTGAACGGCAAGGCTGGATCAGATTAGGCTAAGATTATAGAGACAAGGTTAAATAAGTAAAACATTATGAGAGAAGGTGCAGTAAAATGAGTTTTAAAGATGCATACCAGACACTGGCAGCTTTATTGGAGGAGCATGGGGAGTCAGAAAATCTGCAGGTTGCAGTAAACAGTCGTGCGCTTACCAGCAGGGAAGCGATTGGTGAACCGGACAGGAGGGATTTCCCTCTGCTACAGGGCAAGGAAGTTCTTATTCAGGCTGAAATTGATGGTTGTGCCGGTCAGGCATTTACCAGTGACCCGATACCTTATGAGGGAGCGATAAAGGATTTATTCAAATTGGATAGACAAAGACCGGGCCACCAGGCGCTGATTGTAGCCACACTTAATGCCCTGGCGCGGAAAATGGGCAAAACTGATCGCACCATTCATTGTATAAACAACGAGCCTGAGGAATGTGCTGCTCAGATTAGTAAGAATATTTTTGAAAAACATGGCCGTTGCCGGGTAGGAATTATCGGTTACCAACCGGCTATATTGGACAGTTGCAGCCGTCAGTTTGGTGCTGAACATGTTTTTATAACTGATTTAAATCCTGATAATATCGGGCAGACCAGATACGGGGTCAAGGTCTGGGATGGGGCCAGTGATACAGCCCGCATGATAGAAAATGTTGATGTGCTGTTGATTACCGGAACTATTCTGGCGAACGGAACTTACGAATCAATTCTACCGGAAACAGGCGACAAGCCTTATTACTTCTTTGGCACTACTTGTGCTGCTCTGGCCGGTATTAATGAAGTACCCAGACTCTGCTTTAAATCCAGATGAGAAGACACGGTGACGGCAGGCCATGCGATAATTACCCAAACCGCTGTCAACTGACCGAAAGTGGGGATGTATTTGATGTTTTGGGCTAAGTGTTAGCTCGTATCCCTAAAAAAGTTGATATTTGACCAAGAGTGAGGCAACTAAAAAGTATGGGATGTTTTTCGCACAGCCTGACGGTTTTCTTATTATAAAGCCGGACTATCAGTTAACTGACAGCCCGGCTTTGTGAAATGACTTATGACTTATAATTTGAATTGATTAATCAGGTTGGTCAGACTTTCAGCGTTCTCGGCAACTTTGCCGGCGGCTTCACTGATTTCAATGGCAGAGCGAGCAGCTTGTTCACTGCCTTTGGCTATTTCCTGACTGCCGGCGGTGCTCTGAGCAATGGTAGCAGCATTGCTCTGCGTTGCCTGATTGATTTCCTCCATGGAACGATCGATAATTTGAATATCCCTACTGACTTCATCGGTCAACTGCTGTATGGATTTGCTATCCTGGTAATACTGTTCTCCTATGTCAACCATAGAAACATAATCATTCACTACATCATTGGAAATGAAATGCAGCATATTTGAGGTGCTCTCAGTCAGGTTGTTCATGGCCTGCTGAACTTTGACGGTTAATAACTGGATTCCTCCAACTGCCTCGGCCGAATCTTCCGCCAGTTTTCTGACTTCTTCAGCAACAACTGCAAACCCTTTACCATGTTCACCGGCCCGGGCAGCTTCAATAGCAGCATTCAGAGCCAGCAGGTTAGTTTGGTCAGCAATACCGGCAATATTTTGTGCCAGGTTGGAAATCTGTTCAACTACTTTGGCTTCTTCCATAGCGTGCTTAACTTTTTGTTCAATGTCCTCATATACGCCTATAGCTGAATTTTTGGATTTATCGGCATCTTCTTTGACGTTGATAGCTCTTTGTGCTATTACCTGTGCTTCCTGACTACTCGACTCAATACGGTTACGCAATTGGGCCATCATGGAATGGACTTCTTCTGTAGAAGCAGTTACCTCCTGTACTGAGGCAGATACTTCTTCCATTCCGGCGGCGACTTCTTCGGTTGCTGCTGAAGATTCCTCCATAACCGAAGCAATGTTTTGTCCCTGAGCCAGCAGCTCTTCACTGGAAGCAGCTAATTCATGGGAAGTATTGGCTATACTCTCAATCATTCTCCTAGTGCCGCTTCTTAACTGATTAAATGAATTGAACAGGGTGCCAATTTCATCGCGCATAGCCAAATACTGAGGGGGTATTTCCCGGCTGTAATCACCGGTTGATAATTCTTCCGCATATGCTGAACCTGCCATAATTGGCTGGGACATTTTTCTGGACAATATGAATGTAAGCCCTATACCCAACAGTATAAATACTATGGCAACTGCTGTCATAGTGAGTTTCATAGTATTAAGGCTGGACAGAACTTCCTCCCGGGGAGCAGCTACTGCTATACTCCAGCCAGTATCCCCCACCGGAGCAAACCCCATCATAACATTTTGTTTGCTGACACTGAAATAGTATTCACCAAAACCTTCCTCACCGTTGGTCATCCTGGTAAGCACTTCAGCCAGTTGAACATATTCGGATTTGGTTTTGGATTCCTTAATAAAGTTGGCCTGCTCCAGTACCAGTTCCTGATTGGGGTGGGCAATAACGTTTCCTTCCCGGTTAAGCATGTAAGCATAACCAGTTTGTTCATATTTAATCTGGTTGGTAATATCACTTAGGGCGGTGGCGTTTCTTACAGCAGTTAAAACCCCTACAACCTGTCTTTGGTGATTGCATATCGGGGCAGCTGCAAGGATCGATATGCTTTGATCTGTTTTGTTAATCAGGGGTTCACTCAGATTGGTTTTGCCTTGCATGGCCTGCTGAAAATAATCACGATCGCTGATATTGACTGTTTTACCATTAGTTAGTTTCAAATTCCCATCCGGAGTGGCAACGCCCATATACAAGTAATCAGATCTCGTTGTTTCTGCAGTTAAAACAGAAAGTTGCTGGTTTTCCCAATCCATACTTTTTATATCGTTTCTCGTAGCGGTAGTTTCAACTATACTCAAGTCAGCATTTAACACGGCGTGAACATTGGCAGCTACCTGATTGGCAATAATGATTAAATTGTCTTCTACATCATCCAGAAGGGCCTTTGAAGCGTTTTGATAAGATATTAATCCTAACCCGATTCCGACAATTAGTAAAATGCTCCCGAAATACAACATGAGCCTGGTACTGATACTTTTCATCCATTTACCCCCATTCATTAAATAAGATAAGATAATTGAAGAATCCGTACAATATCGTCTATAAAAAGACACTATAGGTAGTATTCCGTACAAATTAGTAATTTCCTG
>JAQVWB010000120.1 GCA_028698695.1 Syntrophomonadaceae bacterium
AAACTAAATAATATTCCCGGAGCAAATTAAGATTAATACCAAAGTTGGCTAGAGTAAAATAAGGAATGTTTTAAACTGGAAGGGAACCATTATGGAAGAACCAAAGGCTTATATAGATAATAAATTGATTGGACAAAGAATTCGTGAAAGCAGAGAACTATTTGGGTTATCCCGGGAAGAGTTTGCGGAAATGATTTCGCTTTCTGCTTATTATGTAGGCCAGTTGGAACGGGGACAGCGCCAGATGAGTCTTGGAGTCCTGGCAAACATAGCCAACTGTCTTCACTTGTCTCTGGATTATCTCGTTTTTGGTAAAACGATGTCCCAAACTGACTCAACAATTAATGATAAAGAGTCATATGCAAATGAAAATGCCACCTCTTATGCAGATGAGGCGGAGAGAAATACAACGACTGATATCCGCATATTAAACGATCTTCTCATCCGTTGCTCCTCAACAGAACTCGATTTGATCGAAAAACTTGTTAAAGTAATCCTTCCCTATTTAAGATAAGACAACCAGGATGTAATAGAGAAACCCTCAGACTGTATAAAAAGCCAGAGTGAAGTAAGACTAATTTCTTTACTTCACTCTGAAACTTGATAAGATACTATTTAATTATTTGTATAACTCCTCAATTTCACCCGGATAATTGGCAAAAACTATACGGTTTTTGATTTTCAGAGTAGGAGTCAGTTCGCCACGTTCTTCAGTAAACTTGCGTGGAATGATTTTGAACTTTTTAATGGCCTCAAAATCAGCCAACTGCTCATTGACTTTCTGAACTTCTGCATCAATAAGTTCTAACAAGTAGGCATGTGATGCCAGGTCCTCCCCAACTTCTATACAGGTGTTTATCCCATTAACAGTTGCATATACCAGTTTGGATTCATCAAAGGGTATCCCTTTTTCCTTAAAAATCCTGATTACCGCATCATACATGGGAACGAGCAAAGCAGTAATATATTTACGATTATCTCCGATAACTACTATCTGCTCGACCAGAGGACTCTTGGCAAATTTTAATTCCACATGAGCCGGGGAAACATTTTTGCCCGTATCCAAAACAATAATGGCTTTCTTACGATCTACTATTCTCAGGAAGTCCTTGTCAATTTCTCCAATATCGCCGGTACGGAACCATCCATCATCCGTAAAACTCAAGGCAGTTTCCTCGGGATTATTATAGTATTCTTTTACAACGCTGTCGCCCCGTACCAGAATCTCATTATCTTCCGGATCCAGTTTGACCTCCATATTGGAGCCGGCCATCATGGGAGCCTCCCAGCCGATACGCACACAACGGGCCTGTACCATATTGCATCCCGAAGCAGTTTCCGTCAGACCCCATCCATCCAATAACGGGAAATTCATGCCCCAGTAGTTCTTTTGCAAATCAGCCGGCAGCAGGGCTCCGCCTGAATAAGCCTTGTTGACTCTGCCACCGAATACATACCTGAAAATAGAGAAAACTTCCTTATCCGCTTTTAAAAACTCAGCTTTTAAATTATCGTCCAGATAAAGAGTGGGATCCGTAGTAAGGTCAACTACCCCATTCTCATCCATTCTGGTTTCCAGAACCCGATGTCCGACATCAATTGCCCATTCGTACTTGCTTTTACCCTCAGGTGTAGAGCAGATTTGAGCTGCTACTCCATTCCAGATCCGATCCCAGAGTCGGGCGACCAGCATAACGAAAGTAGGTTTGATTTCCTGCAGATCCTGTAAAATGGTGCGGGGACTCTGAGCGTAACCAATCATTCCTCCATAAGATATACAGGCACTATGGTTATCAATACGATTCCAATTATGGCTTAAAGGCAGGATAGAAAACACGACATCGTTATAATCAAAAATCGTATTCCCATAATATGCAACCTGACTTACTGCCAATGTGGAACTCAAAATATTCTTATGCGTCAGAGGGCAGCCCTTTTGATTACCGGTAGTACCGGAAGTGTACAAAATGGAGCACATATCATCCTGCGTTACTGATTGCCAGCGTCTCCGATATGCGTTGGGGTGACGGGCTCTGAATTGCCGGCCCAGATCCCATAATTCCTGCATATTCATAACCCTTTTTAAACTGCTGCGATAACTGTCGTTCATCACAATGATAAACTTTACCCGGGGGATTTCATCCCACACGCGCAAAACTTTTTCCAAAAGCTCTTCATTCTCAACACAAATGCAACTTACCTCAGAGTGATTGGTAGTAAAAATAATCGTCTCACTGGAATCATCAGGATAAATAGTATTTACCGCACAACCGGCCGCCCGGCCACCGTAATCCGCCCAGTCCCATATGGGGGTAGTATGGGACATAATGGAAATACAATCACCCTTTTCCAACCCCAGAGCTATAAAGCCCTGACCAAAATTCTCCACCCGCTCAGCAAACTCATTGTAGGTCAGAGTAACCCAGGCATTACCGTCGGCAAACTTTTGCGCAGGACGATGACCACAATATTTCACAGTGTTATAAAACATATGAATGGTACTGGGCACATCGCGCATAAAATTATCCAGCAGGCTGTTGCGGGGACCACTGTAAACATAACTGTCCGGTGCTTTTAAAACCACTTCTATTTTCCTCCCATCCTGTAAATTATTAATTGATAATATATATTCAAAATCGACAAAGCAAACTCCTGCCAGAAAAATAAGTCAATTCGGAAGAATGCCCCTATTCAATTAATTAACGCATGCATGGGGACAGGCTTGTTGACAAGGTTTGCAGACTGGAACAATCCGAACCGGACAAGGTGATAGCATTGCATATAAAAACGGGGGTTATCAATGAACCTGAAAGTTCGCCGATAAACCCCAACCCTATTATTCTTTTTGTTCTCTTTAATCGACTTTTTGGACTTTCCCCCGGTTCTCTTTACAAGGTTATGACTTGATCTATATTGGCTCCGCCCAAAACGGCATATAGATTAGGGAAGCATCCGATGCTGGCACCGCTGACCAGTTTATCATCAATACCTCTTTCAATAGCACACATATCACAGGCCATTAAAATAGTACCGAACTTATCATTAATTTCCTGCAGTCTGTCTCCGGTAATGCTGCCTTCAGTCAGCAGAAAGGTATTATCAAAGAAAAACATCATACCGGCCACTTCAACACCGTGGCGCTCTTCCAGCATTTGGGGAATAATCATTTTGTCCAGAATTCTTTGTGCGTTATTGGTAGAAAAAATATAAGCCACTCTCATTATTCAACCTCTCCTTTTAAAATATATTACTTGGCAGCCCTGCCATGATTAACTCTGCTATACCTGTTGCTCATACGGTTAAATGCGTCAGTAAAACTGGCCTGACTATTATAATTGACATTTGTTTCAGCAAAACCCGATGGTAATTCAATATCAACAGCTTTTTCACTAAAAGCCTGCCGCACTAATTCCGTAATTTCGGAAACATAGCCCTTAAATTCCGGGCTCTGACGATCACGCGGACGGTCAAGGTTAATATATACATCCTTTACTATCTGGCCTTTATTTGCAGACATAACTATAACCCTGTCGCTCAGATAGACTGATTCACTTACATCATGGGTTACCATGACTACCGTAGTCTTTGCTCCCTCAACCAGAGCAGCCAGTTCTTCCTGTAAAAGCTCCCTCATTTGAAAGTCTATTGCACCAAGCGGCTCATCCAGGAGCAATATTTCCGGGCGACTGGCCAAAGCTCTGACTACCGCTACCCTTTGCTGCATTCCGCCTGAAAGCTGAACTGGATATTTGTTTTCACTGCCAAATAAGTGTGATATCTCCAGCAATTCATGCAAACGCTCTTTTTGTTCCCGTTGGCTGAGCTTTTTGACTTGCAGCGAATAAAGGATGTTCTCCTTCACTGTCATCCACGGGAAAAGCGCATAGTTTTGGAAAACGAAACCTCTGTCCGGACCAGGTTTTTCCACCTTATTACCAGCCAAAATTATCTGGCCTGAATCAGGAGTTAAAAAACCGCCCATTACAGTTAGAAGGGTGGTTTTACCGCACCCTGAAGGTCCTAAAAGCGATACATACTGTCCCTGTTCCACAGAGAACGACATATTTTCCAGGACAATATGAGGTGTTTTTTTTCTCCGGGTAAATGTTTTGGTAATACCCTTAACTTCCAACAATGCCATCTTTATATCTCCATGAAGTTAATTTTTTTTCAACAATCAGGAAACCCTTATCAATGATAAAGCCCACCAACCCCGACATAATCATCAATGCATAAAGCTCCGCAGTTTCCAGGCGCACTTGAGCCTCTACCATTAAAAAGCCGAAACCGGCGCTGGTGGCAATAAATTCGGCACAAATTACTGACATCCAACCAAATCCCATTGCCAGACGACAACCGGTCAGAATACTTGGCAGGGATCCCGGCACCACAATATCACGAATAATATCAGGTAAAGTGGCTCCCATGCTGCGAGCGGCGTTATAATAGTTGGGATCAATCCCATGTACTCCGGCAATTGTGTTTATAACCAGAGGAAAGACCGCACTTACAGCTATCAGAAACACAGTAGGGCCATCCCCCAGCCCGAACCAAATGATGGATAACGGTACCCAAGCCATAATAGGTACCTGACGAACAGAATTTATTATCGGAGAAAAAGCCTGCATCGCCGTTTGTGAATAACCCATTAACAACCCAAGCGGAATACCGATTATAAATGCATATAAAAACCCGGTAAACACTCTTCTTAACGTTAAAGCCAAATTAGACATTATGCGATAGTCAAACCAGGCTGTAAAGAACCTCCATGCTGTTTCCTGGAAATAGGGCAACAATAAAGTATTCTGGATACGGTTAGCCGCAAAATACCATGCAATTATCAGGATAGTCACAACAATAATGGTGTAAAAAGTTCCCCGATATTTCTCAAAAACATCACCTGGAGCTAACTTCGCAGTTCTATCCGTTGATATTGCACTCCCATTTCTCTCCATATTTTTACCTCATTACACCCTTCCTTTATTGCTGGATTTTTTGCTAATTCCATCATCAGTACTTCTGTCCCGTTCATTTCTTCCACCGCCTGATTATAGGCTTTAATAAAACCTGCTAATTCCGGACTATTCAGTAAATCATTATGTACAACCAGTACTGAAGTAGGGTATTTCGAAGGCAACGGCGTACGATAACCGCTTATTTTTAAAGCTCCGAGAATATCCAAAACTATCCCATCTACAGCCCGCCGTTCCAGTGCATATGGTAAACCTGCCGGAAGCATGGGTTGCATTTCTATACTGCTGCCCAAATTAGACCATACCAGTCTTTTTTGAAATTCCCTCGCATTCATATAACCTACAGTTTGTGGGAATATATCCTCATTGGATACTAAAACTATTCCGTTTATCACCATCGTACCCAGAACCTGATAAGGCTGACCACTGCTTATCAACTTGTCAGCACTATCCGGGCACAGCACCGCCATATCAAAGTTACCCGCAGACAAAGCCAGTTCCGTTTGACTGCTGCAACAATCCTGTAATTGTTGATAGCTCATATTGACCACGTCCAAAGTGCTGCTGTCCTCGCCTGCCAAATATTTTATAAGCAGACCGGCAGCATCATCATTACAGGCTATACGTAATCCATTCATCTCAATCCGGGAACCATGCAATATGGTTAGCCCCAGATAAATGACAATAAGAATTATGGATCCATATAGAAGGTTTCGTTTATAAATCATTTCTTAGGCTTTCTGCGCAACCGCTTAGCTTTCTGATACCTCGATATGGTCAACTTCTTTGGCTTTGTCCAGCCAGGATTCAAAACTCATTCCCAGCGGGAATACCAGATCTACTTCTTCTTTAATGAAAGTATTGAAATCTTTGGCGCCACAGGCATCAAAGTAGGAAGTATCTACATAATCTTCAACATTTACCGTATTCACATCGTTTTGCACATTATATTTCTGCATAGCTTCCAATTGGTTTTCCATCTCTTCCATAACCAGATCCCAAGAAATTGTACGGCCTTCTTCATTAGTCTTCTTCCATATAGTCATTAAACCCACTTGCAAAGGAACATTGTAATTCCTGGCAAATATTTCGGCAGCCTTGTATGGGTGATTATACATATATTGAACCGATAGGGTATGTGCCAACAAAACGCGTTTGGCTAATTCCGGATGTGATTTAGCAAATTTTGTATGCATGGCTACCTTGCAACAGGTACCCTGCTTACCATCCCTCACTGTATTTTGTCGTATTACTACCCAGCCGGTATCTTCGTATTCTGCCATGGAACCCCACGGGTCGCAGCAAATATATGCATCCAGCTTGCCAGCCTTCATAGCAAAATATTCATCCTGGTCATTCATATTAAAGTTTTCATACTTGGTAATATCAGCAGGAATATTTAATT
>JAQVWB010000121.1 GCA_028698695.1 Syntrophomonadaceae bacterium
AAACTGCCCCATTTTTTATACCCTATTGAAATAAAAATGCTGCTGGAAGCTCCGGACACCAGTAACCCAATGGGGAGAAGAGACAAAGCTATTCTGGAAACCCTGTATGCCTGTGGACTTCGGGTAGGTGAACTGGTGGGCATTGAGGTTAACGATATATTTTTTGATGAAGAACTAATCAAGGTGCATGGCAAAGGAAGCAAGGAACGAATTGTTCCTATAGGGAGCATGGCTAAAATAGCCCTGCAGGAATATCTCAGTCTGGCCAGACCTTACATAAAAAGGGACCAATCAGAAAAGGCTTTGTTTCTTAACAAATTTGGTCAGCGGCTGTCTGCGCGAAGTGTACGTAATATCCTTAATAAATATGTGGAAATGGTTGCTGTAAATCAGAAGACGAGCCCGCATACACTCAGACATACATTTGCAACACATATGCTGAATGAAGGGGCAGATCTAAGATCAGTACAGGAATTACTTGGACATGTTAATCTGTCTACCACGCAGATATATACTCATTTAACCCGAGAAAATATTAAAAGCATTTACGATGAAAAACATCCGCGGGGGTAATTATGTTCGAAGCAACAACAATTGTAGCGGTAAGGAAAAATGGTCAGACTGCTATTGCCGGAGATGGTCAGGTTACTTTCGGTCAAAATACGGTAATGAAGCATAATGCCAATAAAGTCAGAAGGCTTTACGACGGAAAGGTTATAGCCGGATTTGCCGGTGCAGTTGCCGATGCCTTCACCTTGTTTGCTAAATTTGAAGAAAAACTGAAACAATCGGGGGGAAACCTTACCAAGGCATCAGTAGATATTGCTAAAGAATGGCGTTCTGATAGAGTTTTACGAAAGCTCGAGGCTCTTTTACTGGTAGCCAATGAAGAAAAGATGTTTATTATTTCCGGTACCGGTGAATTAATTGAGCCTGATGATGGAGTAGCAGCTATTGGCTCAGGCGGAGCCTACGCATTGGCTGCAGCCAGAGCTTTAGTTGGATTTACAGATTTGTCAGCTGAAGAAATTGCCCGTGAGTCAATGAATATCGCAGCTGATATTTGTATTTACACTAATCACCATATCACGGTTGAGATTATTGAATAGAAGGAGAATAGCGAATTGCATCAATTAACACCAAAGCAAATAGTTGAAGAACTTGATAAATATATTATTGGACAGGAAGAAGCCAAGAAAGCGGTTGCTATAGCTCTGAGAAACAGATATCGTCGTAAAAAATTACCGGAAGAATTGCGTGAAGAGATTTATCCTAAAAACATCATAATGATTGGAGCTACCGGAGTAGGTAAGACCGAGATTGCACGTCGTTTGGCTAAATTGGTCAAGGCACCATTTATTAAAGTAGAAGCTACCAAATTTACTGAAGTAGGTTATGTTGGTCGTGATGTCGATTCAATGATAAGGGATTTATTGGAAACTTCCATACGGTTGGTCAAACAGGAAAAAATTGGGGAGGTGGAAAGCCGGGCAGCTGAACTTGCTCAGGAAAGAATTTTAGATTGCATGCTGCCACTGCCCAGAAAGAAAACCAAAGCTCCACGTGGGCCTTTTGATTTTCTTCTCGGAAATGTTTCCGAGGCAGAGGAGCCGGACGAAAATTTCGAGGCCAGGCTGTTAGATGTAAATAAAAAGCGAGAGATATTTAAACAAAAATTATTACGCATGGAACTCGAAGAGGAAATTATCGAAATAGAAGTGGAAGAAAGGAACACTTCGTTTCTGGAGATTATATCCGGTTCTGGAGTAGAAGAAATGGGTGTAAATCTACAGGATATGTTTGGTAATATGCTACCCAAAACCAGGAAAAAGCGTCGGGTCAAAGTTGAAGATGCCAGAAAAATATTTACTGCTGAAGAAGCACAAAGATTAATTGATATGGATGAAGTATACCGAATTGCTATTAACAAGGCAGAAAATGACGGGATTATATTTTTGGATGAAATTGATAAAATTGCTGGTCGGGAAAACAGTTATGGTCCTGATGTATCCAGGGGAGGAGTTCAAAGGGATATCCTTCCCATTGTTGAGGGTTCTACGGTAGTAACAAAATATGGACCAATAAAAACCGATCATATTTTATTCATTGCTGCCGGAGCTTTCCATGTTAGTAAACCATCTGATCTAATTCCGGAATTACAGGGACGATTCCCGATAAGAGTTGAACTGGAGAACTTAACTCAGGAAGACTTAAAAAGAATTTTTACTGAACCGCATAATTCCTTGTTAAAGCAGTATGTGGCATTGTTAAATACAGAACAGGTACAAATATCCTTTACCGAAGAAGCAATTAATTACATTGCCCGGATAGCTTATGAAGTGAATGCCAGTACTGAGAATATAGGAGCCAGACGCTTACATACCATAATGGAAAAAGTATTGGAGGAAATACTGTTTAACGCTCCGGATATGTCCGGGCAAAACATAATTATTGATGCTGACTATGTTGCCGAAAGGTTGCAGAGAATTGTTGAAGATGATGATCTAACCAGATATATTTTATAGGGGGTTATTGCATTGCAAAAAACATTATTGGAGAAATCCCGGGCACTGAATAAAATACTACAAAAAATAGGTGGCAATCCGGTCGATTTTTTTGAGATGGCCGAAGTTATGTCAAATACCTTTGAATGCAGTGTATTTATTGTTGGCCGTCGTGGACAAATCGGAGGATATGCATTTAATAAAGACGCTACCTGTGTGGAAGTTGAGGAGCTTATTGGTCATGCGGAAAGATTTCCGGAAAGCTTTAACCAGGAGTTAATGAATATTCATGAAACCAAGACCAATATCGTCTTGGAAGATGGGCGTAAATGCATATTTAATCCGGAAAATGTCAGTTGTGACTGTTCAACCAGAATATGGTCAATAACACCGGTGTTTGGCGGAGCCCGTAGAATTGGCACATTAATTTTGATGCGGGAGAATATGAATTTTACTGATGACGATGTTGTTCTTGCTGAATATGGAGCTATTGTAGTAGCCAATGAAATAATGAGAATGAGAACTGAACGAATAGAAGAACAAGCCCGCAAGAAAGCTTCGGTACAAATCGCCCTGGCTACCTTGTCGTTCTCTGAAAGAGAAGCTATCGAGCATATTATGGCAGAACTGGATGGCAAGGAAGGGCTGTTGGTAGCCAGTCGTATTGCAGATAAGGTGGGTATAACCCGTTCAGTTATCGTAAGTGCATTACGCAAATTTGAAAGTGCCGGGGTTATAGAATCCAGGTCTCTGGGAATGAAGGGAACCTATATAAAAGTGCTGAACGATTATTTGTTCTATGAGCTGAAAAAGTAGCAATATAAAACAAATTATGCAAATAAATGACTAACTTATAGGAGGTTAGTCATTTATTTTGTTAAAATGTAGGTGTTTAGTAATATTTATGGTGTAAAAAGAAGGTATTTTCAGGTTGAAAGTAGAAGAATTGGGGATGGAGGTGAGAAAATGATTGAAAAATTTCTCAATACCCCAACGCAGAAATTATTAAATCAAGCCCTGAACGCTTCCCAGTTGCGCAATGATGTTATAGCCAATAATATTGCCAATGTTGATACACCTGGCTTTAAACGCAGTGAAGTAATATTTGAAGAAAATGTCAGACAAGCTCTACAAGAACAGACAAAAAATGCTAAACTTAAAATAACCAATACCAGACATATTCAAGTTGGCAACTATGGAGGTATTATGCCGGCAGAAATCAGAACACTGCAGGGACTTACCTACCGTAATGATGGTAACAATGTTGATATTGATGTGGAAAATGCGAAGTTGGCTAAGAACAAGATATTATATGATGCTGTAGGAGACAGCTTCAGCAAGGAAATTAAACTGCTGCGCCTGGCAATAACGGGGAGGTCTTAAAAGGTGAGATTTTTAAGCAGTATTGATGTAAGCGCTTCAGGGCTAACTGCTCAGCGCTTGAGAATGGATACCATAGCTAATAACATGGCTAATGCAGAAACTACCCGAGTAGCAAATCGTCCCGGTCCCTATAGACGTCAGGTTGTTCTTTTTGAGGCCCGTCAGCAACAAACTGGTGGCAAGTTTGCCAGTATATTCAAAAACACTTTACAATCGGCAGGTTCAGGTGTCAGAGTGCGCCAGATAAAAGAACTGGACGATAATGATTCAGCCTTCCGCCGGGTATATGAGCCCTCCCATCCTGATGCAGACGAAAACGGATATGTAGCTTATCCAAATGTAAATATTGTTGAAGAAATGGTTAATATGATCTCGGCGACAAGATCTTACGAAGCCAATGCCAAGGTTATAGAGGCTACAAAAAGTATGGCAACCAGAGCACTTGATATAGGTCGATAGAAGATGGGGGTATGGTAATGGAGATAACTGGTAACCGCGCTATATTGGGTTTAGGTTTAGATAGTAAATTATTATCTTCCAAGTCTCAGGAATCTAACTCTCCAACAAACTTCCTGGATTATTTATCTGATGCTTTGCGTGAAGTGGATAAATATCAAAAAGAAGCTGAAATTAATGCACAAAAGCTTGCCCTGGGTGACCAGGATTATCTGCATAATACAGTAATTGCGTATGAAAAAGCTAATTTGGCACTTCAGTTTACAGTAGAAATACGCAATCGCCTTGTGGAAGCATATCAGGAGATTATGCGTATTCAAATGTAGTTTTGATATTTGGAGAGTAGTATAATGGAGAGCTTAATTAACAACTTGAGGTCGTTTGGTCAAAGGATTCAGGAAATGTGGACCAAAATGAACCTTAACCAAAAAGTATTGTCAGTGGGAGCTATACTACTGGTCGTTTTAGTGATAGCGGCTTTGCTGTCCCGAGGTGCTGGTGAAAACTCAAAATATGAAATCCTCTATGCTGAACTATCTGATAGAGATGCTTCAGATATTGTTGCTAAACTCGACGAAGAAAAGATACTCTATCATTTGGAAGATAATGGTAATACCATCCTCGTTCCTTCTAAAGATAAATATGATACCCGCTTAAAATTAGTAGCTGATAATTTACCTCGTGGAAAAGAAGGATTTGAACTTTTCAGAGAATCCAGTTTTGGTGAAACCCAGACTGATAAAAAAGTAAAGTATCAGGAAGCGTTACAGGGCGAACTGGCCCGGACTATCCAGGCTATTGATAAGGTAAAAGCTGCTAATGTTATTTTGGCTTTACCTGAGGATACGCTATTTTCTGATAATGAAACTCCAACCAAGGCATCAGTTGTTATTCGCACCAGGGATGGAGAAACATTGACTCCCAAAGAAGTACAGGGGATTATTAACCTGATTTCCAATAGTGTAGAAAAACTAACCCCTGAGAATGTAGTTATAGTTGACCAATACGGTACGTTACTTTCTGACAACCTGCCTTCTGAATCAGAGGCGCAAACAGAAGTCGTTGCTGCCCAAATGGCCATGAAGCGGGCTTATGAAAAAGAAAAGGAATTAGCAATTCAGACTATGCTGGATAAAACTCTGGGAGCAGAAAATGCAGTTGTCAGAGTAAATGCCGAGTTGGATTTCAACGAACGTGAGCAGGTGGATGAGAAGTATGCTCATGATGATAAAGGGCCTTTTGTGCGCAGTGAAGAGATTATCAAGGAGTCAGGAACGGATGTTGGAGGCAACAATATTGCTGTTCCAGGCACAGATAATAATATTCCCCAATATGACCAGGTAGATGAAGGAACAGGAACCTCCAGTTATGATAAAAGCAGTAAAACCAGAAATTATGAATTAAACAAGACTGAAACGGTTACCAAATATTCCAAAGGCGATGTTAATTATGATCGTTTAACGGTGTCGGTATTAGTTAACCAGGGATCACCTGAACAGGAAAGCTTGGGAGACACTGAAGAAGATAAAGCCAACAAGATAAGAAGCATTGTTGCTGGTGCCATCGGACTGAGAGAAAACGGACCAACAGCTGATTATAATCTGGAAGACAGCATTTCGGTAGCGTTTATTGATTTTTATACGCAACCGGAGCCCGAGCCGGTTAAGTACAGCGTTTTCAATCGGGCATTTGATTCCGGTCTGACCCCATGGATATTGCTGGCAGTAGCCGTGTTTGCAATAATACTTATTGCCAGACGCAGAGGGGGATTGCAACCTGCCTTACAAACTGACGGGGGATCATTTGATGCTTTGGTAGAAGAAGAAATCAGGTTGGAGGATTTAATTGAGAAAGCCCTGACCCCGGAAGATAAAGAAAAGCAACGTATCAGGCAGGAAGTAGACAAATTAATTGAGGAT
>JAQVWB010000122.1 GCA_028698695.1 Syntrophomonadaceae bacterium
TAACAAAAAAGTAAATATAACCAGACCAATGATTATCATAACTGCCTTTTTTTGTTTGTCATTTTGCATGCCCCGATTCATAAAACTCATTATAGTTCCCCTCCATTAATGAAAAGGTCTGGTAAAACCATTCGTTTTACCAGACCTTGCGTTTTTTGCAGCATATCCATAACCACATGGTTTTTCTCATTTTTATATTTCTATGAGAAAAATAGATTTCTACCCACATTCCCAATAAATTCTCCAAGTCATTATCAGGATGTCTTGACAGCTCCTGTTCTCATTCCCGCCTGGTTGCCTGGGAAGATAAACCAGAAGGATCTACGATTAAACCATAATCCAAGGACTGATACAATTCCAAATCGCTCTTTCCTTCGAGGCTTCCTTCAGCACCAACAAGCTGTCAGTATTCAGGTAAACATTACCTAGAATTTCTTTTTCTTGCGGGCCGCTTCGGATTTCTTTTTTCTCTTTACACTGGGTTTTTCGTAGTGGTCGTGCTTGCGGATATCTTGCATAACCCCTGATTTTTGACAGCTGCGTTTAAATCTCTTTAATGCACTGTCCAGGGATTCATTTTTTCCTACTTTAACTTCGCTCATGGTATCCCTCCCCTCATCTGACCAGGCTTAGAATGCCAATATATTTTACTATTTCCTGCCCCATATCGTCAAGACTAACCGGGAGGCCACTCCAAGTTTCTTCCGCCTAGCAGGTGATAATGTAAATGTAAAACTTCCTGCCCTCCACCTGCCCCATTGTTGCATAACAGACGATAACCATTTGCAGCTATATTATTTTCTCTGGCCAGAGAAGCTGCTGTTAATTGAATATGTCCCAGCAGGTTAATATCTTTTTCATTAACCTCATTTAACGAAATAATATGTTTTCTTGGTATGATCAGCAAGTGTACAGGGGCAACAGGCTGAATGTCTTTTATAGCTATTAATTGTTCGTCTTCATAGACGACAGTAGACGGAATATCACCGGCAACTATTTTACAAAAAAGACAATCCCGGGCTGTCACTAATTCACCTCCAATAACTGCTAATCTAACAACTCTTAATTAAACACTCATCTATATTTTAGCAAAGATTGTCTCAGGATAAAACAATGGATTTTGATTCTGCCCGAAATTTAGGCGACAAACAGTTCCAATAAGTCATTATTTTAGTCTCCCACGCAGTTGCCGGCCTTGCACAGATTCTATTTGAACCTGGACAAATTCCCCCCGTAAATCATTTTCACAGGTAAACGACACTTCCAGATAGTTGTCACTAAGACCGGTATATTGACCGGGTCCAGTTTGTTTTTCTACCAGCAGTCTTAATGTCTGACCTGGATATGTACTTAAAAATTCACTGCGTTTCTTATCAGCTAATTTCAATAGTTGTTCACTGCGATAATTTTTGGTTTTTTCATCAATCTGGTCGAGGTATTCCGCTGCCCTCGTACCAGGACGACGGGAATATTTGAATACATGTAAATCCAATAACTTTAAACTTTCTAAAAGATTAAAGCTGTCAGCAAAGTCAGCTTCAATTTCTCCGGGAAATCCCGCCATTATATCAACAGTGACTGCAATACCGGGTATCTGTTCATTAACTTCATTAACCAGTCGCCTGAAATCTTCCCGGTCATATTTCCTTCCCATGGCCTTCAGTATGGAATCACTGCCGCTTTGCAAAGGTATGTGCAGATGGCGGCATAAGCGATTGTCCTGGCTCATCAATGCTAATATTGGAGGAGTTATCTCGTTAATTTCAATTGACCCTGGTCTTAACCGATAATCCCCGGGTACCTTATCCAATATTTCATCCAGTAATTGCTCCAGATTATACCCTTTCATATCCTTGCCATACTGCCCAATATGAATTCCGGTTAGAACTATCTCTTTGTATCCTAATTGCAGCAACTGTTTTATCTCATGCAGAACATCCTCTGGTTCTTTACTTCGCACCGGTCCCCTGGCATAGGGAACAATACAATAGGTACAATAGCTTTGACAACCATCCTGAATTTTAATAAATGCCCGCGTTCTTTCGTGGGGCTGGCTGTATAACCACAAAGGCAGTTTTTCGGCGGCCTCACTTACCGGTCGCCAATAAGTTGTAACCGACTCCGATTTTTTTACATCGTCAATCAGATCAGCAATTTTTTCTTTATCCCGATTGCCTACTATCAGATCAACCCCTTCTATAGAAGTTGCCTGATGGGGGTCAGTTTCTGCCCAACAACCGGTAACTACGACTAAAGAATCCTTCTGCTGCCTGGCAATACGCCGCACCATAGCCCGGGATTTACGGTCACTGACATGGGTTACAGTGCAGGTATTAATTACATAAACATCGGCCGGACCGTTAAAAGGTACTATCTCATATCCCTTGCGGAGAAATTGTTCTTTTAATTGTTCTGTTTCCACCTGGTTGACTTTGCATCCCAGAGTATAAAAAGCTGCTGTCTTCACCTGATATACCTTCCATATCCTAATTTAAATATGATGCCTCTGCAAAAACCCGGTTTGCATGAAAAATATGAAGGAGCCGTCGACGGAGCATGGTAGAAACAAAGTTAGTCCAAATCTCCATATTCATAAAACAAAATACTCGAAGCTACCAGAGCAGCAGTTTCAGTTCGCAAAATACGCGGTCCCAGACCAGTTAAAATAAAACCATTTCTCTGAGCCAATTCCGCTTCCGGTGGTGAAAAACCGCCTTCAGAACCAACCAGTAAATCAAGGTCTGCCGGGGCTGGAATTTTATCTTTTAGATTATTACATACCGCCCGCAACGGTTGACGAGGTTCAGTTTCATATAACATAATTCCCAACTCCCCGGTATTAAAAGTATTCAGATAATCGCTTAGATTACTTACTGGAGCAATTTCCGGTATCTGATTACGCCGACATTGTTTACAAGCTTCCCTGGCAATAGACTGCCATCGTTGCAGCTTTTTTTCAGCTTTTTCTCCGACGAGTTTTACGATCGTCCGATCAGTTAACACGGGAGTAATTCTAGAAACACCCAACTCAACCGCTTTTTGAATAATCAAATCCATTTTTTCGCCTTTAGCAATACCCTGGACCAGATTTATTTTTAATACTGGTTCCCGGTCGGTAACTGTTTGTTGCAGGATTATGCCACCAAGTTCCCCTTCTGTCGTAGGTTGCAGCATCACCAGATACTCTTTTCCTCTGCCGTCAAATATAATTACTTCATCATCAGGCATCAAACGCAGTACTTTTTCAATATGATGTAACTCCGTTTTACTAAACCGGATCTGCTCACCTGAAATTTGATTATCAGCAACAAAAAAGCGGTGCATATAGCCTTTTCCTCCTGGAATTACATTGCAGGTTTCCTGGCAACTACTCCGATCCAATCAACATCCTGTTGTACCTGTTCAATAATAAAACCATGTAATTCCAAACGCTTCTGAACCGCCGGCCAGCGGCTTTCAACTATACCGGAACCAAACAAATAGCCACCCGGTTTCAACACGGCGGCAGCTACCGGTACCAGCATTACTACCACTTCAGCAGTAATATTGGCCATGATAATATCCGGGTCTTTTTGCTTTAATTCCTCAACTATATCTCCGGATTGAACTTCGATCACATCAGAGAAGTTATTTAAAGCCACATTTTCACGGGCTATTTTTACTGCTACATCATCAATGTCCATGGAAAATATGCTGCGGGCACCCAGCTTGGCAGCAGCAATCGACAAAATGCCCGAACCACACCCTGCATCCACGACCATTTCTCCACCCTTTATATACTGGTCAATAAAACGCAGACAAAAACGCGTAGAGGCATGTATTCCAGTGCCAAATGCCATTCCCGGGTCAATATCAATCACTGACTCACCGTCTTTGGCCTGATAATCTTCCCAGGAAGGTTTTATAACCAAACGATTCCCCACTTTAAAACTGTGATAATACTTTTTCCAGTTTTGCTCCCAATCCTCATCGCGTACTTCATCAACAAATATTCGACAGGCAGTATTAAAGTTCTCCTCGACCAGCTTTATACTGGCCATAATATCATCAAGCACTTCACGGTCCTCATGAAAATAGGCTTTGACTACCACGAAATCATGACTCAAAAAATCAGGGGGAAAAAGTTCAGCATTCCATCCCCCCCGGTTAACATATTGACGCGCCGCCTGCGGGTCTTCAATTTTCACACCTCCTGAGCCCATTCGGTGGAAAATCCCCGCTATGGCTTCAACACACTGTCCCTCAGTTAATACACTAATTTCTTTCCAATTCACTAAGCCACCTCTATCCCATAGCATCTTTGAATTTATCAAATAAACCTTTGCGGTTTTGTTTATCATCATCTTCATAGAATGAGGCCAGGAGTTCCTTCTGGCGCTTATTCACTTTTTTGGGTATGTTCACTTTAATCAATACCTTTAAATCTCCGTAACGGTGACTTTGCAAATATGGTATCCCTTTACCCTTAACGGTTATAACATCTCCCGGTTGTGTTCCTTCGGGTATATCCAATATATGTTTAGCTCCCCCCAGCAAAGACATCTCTACCTGATCACCCAAAGCTGCCTGCACAAAATCTATTTCCAATTGTGTAATCAGTGTATAGCCATCCCGCTCGAAACGCTCATGCGGCTTTATCATAATGGTAATATACAAATCTCCCGGCGGGCCTCCCTGGATACCCTGTTCCCCTTCCCCCTGAACACGCAGACGGGATCCGTGATCAACTCCTGCCGGAATTCTGACATTAATTTTGTGGGCTTTTCTGACCTGACCGGCCCCCCGGCAATCCTTACAGGGCTTTTCTATTACCCGCCCCTCACCATTACAGCGCGAACAGGTACGAGCCGTCTCGAATCGCCCAAAAGGAGTGTTTTGAACATTACGAACCTGACCACTGCCACCGCAGGCGGTACAGGTTTTAATTTCAGAGTCTGGTTGAGCACCGTTGCCATTACAAGTTGTGCATTTTTCCACCCTGGTTATTTCTATATCCTTTTCCATACCAAATACTGCATCTTCAAAATTTATTTGCATACGAACTTCGCGATCGGCACCCCGCTGAGGCCCACTTCTTCTACGGCCACGAGTAGCACCGGAAGCTCCGAATATCAAATCAAACAGGTCCCCAAATCCCGCACTGCCAAAATCATCAAAGCCAAATCCGCCGCCGTTGCGACTGGGGTCAAAAGCACTATGGCCAAAACGGTCATAAGCAGCCCTTTTCTGCGGATCGCTCAGTACTTCATAAGCATCAGATATTTCTTTAAACTTCTCAGCTGTGTTCGGGTCCTCGCGGTTAACATCCGGGTGATACTTTCGTGCCAACTGCCGGTAAGCCTTTTTAATTTCATCTGCGCTGGCATTATTCGGTATTCCCAGAACCTCGTAAAAATCACGCTTTTCAGGCATCTTTCTCCACCTTCCTGAACCACAGGGTAAACCCGGAAACATGCGGCTTCCGGGTCTGCTCTCTTCTCCTTACCCTTTTAACAAAAATACCGCTATTTAAATTAATCATCATCATCGGGAATGTTATAATCAGCATCAAACACATCATCCTGACCATCCTGACCTGCCTGCTGCTGATTAATGTTTTCATACATTTTCTCGCTAAAAGCATAAATTGCCTGTGTCAAAGCTTCAGTTTTGGCAGCAATATCATCATAATCTTCAGTCGTCAGGGCAGTTTGCAAATTGTCTTTGGCCTCAGTTATAGTCCGTTTTGATTCCTCATCCATTTGTTCTTCATTATCTTTAAGGGTTTTTTCCGCCTGGTAAACCATGCTGTCTGCAGCGTTACGAATTTCTACCTGCTTAAATCTTTCCTCATCTTCAGCGGCATACTGTTCAGCATCCTTTACCATGCGATCAATATCTTCATCGCCGAGCCCACTGGAAGAAGTAATAGTAATGGTCTGTTCCTTGCCAGTCGCCATATCCTTGGCTGAAACATGCACAATTCCATTAACATCAATATCAAACTTTACTTCTATTTGCGGCACTCCACGCGGAGCAGCAGGTATACCGGTTAACTGAAATCTACCCAGAGTTATATTGTGTTCAGCCATTTTTCTTTCACCCTGCAGCACATGAATGTCTACTGAAGTCTGACTATCTGCAGCCGTAGTAAATATCTGACTCTTGGAAGTCGGTATGGTAGTATTTCTTTCAATTATTCTGGTAAATACCGAACCCAAAGTTTCAATTCCCAAAGACAAAGGAGCTACATCCAAAAGTACCACAT
>JAQVWB010000123.1:0-4427 GCA_028698695.1 Syntrophomonadaceae bacterium
GATGTCAGTCTCAAAAAAACCGGTTTCTGAAGGAGAGTCCTCACCAAATGGTCTTTATGCCACAATTATATTGGCATTTATGGCTGGTTTAACTACTGGTGGAAGTAATTTAAAAGATAATCGTCTGGGTCGGTTATTGCTGAGTGCTGCCCTGGATTGGATAAATCCAACTGCTGATTAGGCAGTTTATGGAGATACCCGAGGACACCTGCGGTCCTTCCGACAATTACTTTGAACCTGACTTTGCCCGAGAGTAGTTTATTATTAACTTTAAATTGTCAGGTCGAGTCAGGAACAGTCATGCGGGTCAGGTTCAATCTTCCCATCGCTCTGCCAACACCATGCAGTGGCAATGAAGGATAATGCTACTTGCTCCGGGGAAAATTGCTTATCCAGGTTTTTATTTCACTCCAGTTGTTCACACGGATTATATTATCGGATACCAGATGGCGGTTATAAGGATAATCAAATAAAATTACCGGCAATACGGCACTAATCTCTGCTGCCAGTTCATGGTGATCCTCAATCATTACATCCACCCCATACTGCAGGCACACATCCAATTTACTGAAAAAATGCATATTATCAGTAGTATTAAGCACCAGATGGTCGTATTCGATGCCATAATTGGTCAGCCAACCGGAAGTCGCCTCTTCGACTTGTGGAAACATTAGATTACGGGAAGTAATCAGCACTAATTCATGTTCCTTTTTTAAATCCTGTAGCACTTCTACTGCCTGTTCCTTGGGTCTGATGTTGCGATAGATGTCTCCCAGATAAGTCAGCAGAAATTTATTGGCATGCTCTTTATCCCATCCCAGAGCATCCTCGATATAGTAATGGTTAAGATCAGGTATAATATTTAACCGGTTTTCCTGACCATAAACAGTCGCATATTGCATAATCATCTCAGTAGTATAGGTAATAGTATTGTCAATATCCACACCAATTTTCACAACTTTACGCCTCCTGATTATTCCTCTCTTATTAATCCTAACGGTTGACATGGCTTTATGACAACTGGAATTTAGTCGATTTATATATCCCCGATATTATTTTAAAGGCTAATTTAACTTTTGCAGAAAAAGTAGCGGAAACTTTTAGTTTCCGCGGGGACGAGATAATTCCACTTTAGAGTGAAGCGTTTAAAATATAATATTAATTTATACCCAACCACGTTGTTTAACGGCTTGGGCGACCCGGTTTATGGCTATAACATAAGCGGCATCACGCATATATAAACCATCTTTTTTAGCCAGATTATTTACTGCGTGGAAGGCATTAGTCATTTTGGTATCCAGTTTTTCCAGAACCTCATCTTTTTCCCAGAAATAATTCATGTTGCACTGTACCTGCTCAAAATAGCTGCAGGTAACT
This sequence comes from Syntrophomonadaceae bacterium, assembly GCA_028698695.1. Classification (GTDB taxonomy): domain Bacteria; phylum Bacillota; class Syntrophomonadia; order Syntrophomonadales; family Syntrophomonadaceae; genus JAAYBS01. The sequence goes on from JAQVWB010000123.1 coordinate 1,378, forward strand.
CCGCCGGCATTGGCCAGGAAATCAGGAATTATATAAATGCCTTTTTGTTTAATTAATTCATCTGCATCCGGGGTAGTCGGTCCATTGGCACCCTCAACAATCATTTTCACCCGTGAGCTTATCTTTTCAAAATTAATCGGGGTAATCTGATTTTCCAAAGCCGACGGAATGAGGATATCAACCTCTTGTTCCATCCAGGCTTCGGCATCCAGAACTTCATAGCCAATATCGCGAGCTTTATTTTTGGCAATGCTGCCAAAACTATCAGTCGCTCCCATTAGTTCATCAACATTAATACCATCTTTTTTCCTGAAGGTATAAGCTTTACGATCAACATTATCCCAGCAGGATACAGCCACAACTGTTCCCCCCAGTTCAATGAATAAACGGGCCGCATATTGAGCAACATTTCCAAATCCCTGTATGCTGGCTACAGTTTCTGACGGTTTTAAACCTTTATCTTTCAGGGCTTCACGCAGCGTATATATTACACCATAACCGGTGGCTTCAGTCCTGCCCAGTGATCCTCCCATACCAACCGGCTTTCCGGTGATAAAGCCGGGATAACGCCCTCCGGTTATGGTTTCATATTCATCCAGCATCCACAGCATGTGTTTAGGTTTGGTCATCACATCCGGAGCAGGTACATCAGCATTTGGCCCTACATTCCTGACAATCTGTCTAATCCATCCGCGGCATAAGCGTTCCTGTTCACCATCACTCATATTGCGCGGGTCACAAATAATACCGCCTTTACCCCCCCCCAGAGGGATATCAACTGCTGAACATTTCCATGTCATCCACATTGCCAAGGCACGAACCGTATCAGCTGTTTCATGGGGATGAAAACGGATACCGCCTTTGGCCGGACCACGGGCATCATTATGCTGAATTCTAAATCCTTTAAAGACTTTGGTACTGCCATCATCCATTTTTACTGGAATCAAAAAATGGTATTCACGCATGGGCTGACGGAGTAATTGCCTAGTAGCATCATCAAGCTTGATGATGTCAGCTACCCGATCAAATTGAGACTGGGCGTTTTCATAGGGGTTGTAGGTCATGACACTCATTTTGTTTGTTGCCTCCTCATTTTTATAGCAGAATAATCAGTTTCTTTGAAAAAAATTATAGACCTTTTGGCAAAGGTTGTGAATAGCTACGGACTTATGTAGATTGTATTCAATTTTAGGGAGTCCGGTTTACTATCCCCGAATAATTGGTAACATTGATGCTGCTGATCGTATTTTTCCCACAGCAACGAAATGGTATTATTAACGTAGAGTTTAACATAACAGACGGAGGAGGGTTATTGATGAGAAAGGCTGGCAATATTGCAGTTTTGGCGGTATTAATGGTTTTTGCCGTGACCTGTCTGGGATGCAACGGGAATTCATCTGCATCATTGCAGGAGTCGCCGGTCACGATTAGTGCTGAGGAAATTAAAGATTCAAAAAATAATTTGGAGTTGACTTTGAAACTGCCTGTCATTGAGGATATGAAGGATGAGAAATTGCAACAGAATCTGAATGATCGTTTTCAGGCGCCTTTTAAACAGCGCCAGAAGGAACTGGTAGCTGAACGGGCAGAAATGGAGAAGGAAGCCGCACAAAACCAGTTTGAGCTTAATCCTTTTGGCTTAGCCAGTGATTATAAGGTTGCTTATAATAATCACGGCTTGTTAAGCCTTTATATTGATCAGTATGAGTATACAGGCGGAGCCCATGGCATGACTTACCGCACTCCCTATAATATTGATTTAAAGGATGGTCCTGATATTAAACTGGCTGATGTTTTTAAACCGGGAAGTAATTATAAGGAGGCTATTGATAAAGCTATCCAGGCTGAAATAGCTAAAAATCCGGAGGGCTATTTTGAACCGGAGATGGGCTTTCAGGGCATTGAGGACGATCAGCCATTTACTTTGCAACCGGGTGGCATAACCATTTATTTTCAGTTGTATGATATTGCCCCCTATGCTTTTGGAATACCGGAGTTTGATATTCCCTTCACGCAGTTTGGGGATATGGTCAATCCTGACCTGCAAAAAAGACTTGATTGATAACCCCCTGCAGCAAAGGTTGACAACAACCCCGTCCCCCTGTCAACCTGGTCACAACTAAGGTATCATTGTATAATGTGAGGGTGGAGGGGGAGAGGTATGCAGCAATTATTTAAGCGCATTAAGCTTTTGACCAATGGAAAATATAAGATTCCTTATTGCAGTTGTCTATTTATTGAAGATGAAATTAATTGCCTGATAGATTCCAGCCCGCCGGATGAGGAAATGATACATCTGGAGAATCGGCCAATTGATATGATTATTAACAGTCATGGTCACACCGACCACTGTTCCCGCAATTACTGTTTTCCCACAGCTCAGGTTTTACTGCACCCGTTTGAACAACAGCGTGTGGTGTCAGGCGAAACTTATTTACATGATTATGGATTTGACCATTTTCCGGATAATCCACTCAGAGGTTTTTATCTGGATGCAGTTAAATTTCATTCCCGGGCGGCAGATGGCGAATTGACCGATGGTCAGGTGATTTCAACCGGTAATACTGAAATACAGGTAATGCATTTGCCTGGCCATACCAGCGGGCATTGCGGGTTTGTATTTCCGCGGGAGGGTTTTATATTTACTGCTGATATTCATCCGGATTTAAAACCTTTTTATGCCATGATTGATAGTGACATAGACGATTTCATTATGTCCATAGAAGAGATTCGCCGGCTTAATCCTGATATGTTGGTAGCCGGACACGGGAGTACGATAGTAAAGGGTAAAATACCTCAGCGTTTGGTGGCTTACCGGGATGAATTATTTCTGCGGGAAGAGAAAATACTAAAATTGATAAAGGCTGGAAAACATACCATTGAAGAGATAGCCGGGGAAGCAGTTGCTTTTGAGGGAAAATTCCCCGCACCACAGGAAATTTTCTTTCTGCATGAGTGCGTAATGGATTGGAAACACCTGCAGAGATTACAACGCTTGGGGAAAGTAGTTTGTGAGGATAACAAGTATTATCTGGTTTAGATCAGGAGGA
>JAQVWB010000123.1:4527-6247 GCA_028698695.1 Syntrophomonadaceae bacterium
GGACAAGAGTAAGCAACCTGCCCAGACAGATACATCCTGGCAGGAGATTCAGGACAAGGGTTTTTTCGTAGTTGGTTTGGATGATGCTTTTCCACCCATGGGTTTTCGGGATGAGAAAAACGAAATAGTAGGCTTTGACATCGATCTGGCTAAAGAAGCCGCCAAAAGAATGGGCATAGATGTAAAATTCCAGGCAATATCCTGGGATGCCAAGGAGGCAGAACTGGATAGCGGCAATATTGATGCAATATGGAACGGTTTAACTATTACTGAGGAAAGAAAGAAAAATATGCTCTTTACTGCTCCCTATATTCAGGATCGTCAGATTATAGTAGTTTTACCAGACTCCGATATCAAGACCAAAGCTGATCTGAACGGTAAAAAGATTGGCATACAGATAGCAAGCAGTGCGGTTGAAGCCGTAGAAGCTGACAAGGCTACCTATGAACTTATCAAAGATAATTTGCTGGAGTTTGATACCAATGACCTGGCAATGCGTGATCTCAAAGGCGGAGGACTGCAGGCGGTAGTAGTTGATGAAGTAGTAGGTCGTTATTATATTTCCAAACATCCCAATGAATATCGGGTTCTGGAAGAAAATTTCGGGGTTGAGGATTTTGGTGTAGGCCTGAGATTAGGCGACAAGACTTTCCATGCTGAGCTGGGGAAGGCTTTAAGTGCTATGAAAGCTGACGGAAAAGCAACGGAAATTTCCCAAAAATGGTTTGGAGAAGATATTATAAAGAAATAGGCATATCCATCGCAATTTGATAGAATTGACTTTGACAGGCTGACGCTGTTTGTAGTTAGCCTGTCTTTATCCGTTCACCTTAAACAAAAAGGGGATTTATATGGATTATGTTTTAACTCTGATGCCATCCATGTTCAAGGGATGGATGGTTACGCTGCAAATATTTTTTATAGTGCTGGTATTTGCTCTGCCACTGGGTGTAATAATGGGTATTGCCCGCCTGTCGGCTTTTAAACCCCTGGCCTGGTTTATGGAACTGTATGTATGGTTGTTTCGTGGTACGCCATTATTGCTGCAATTGTTGTTCTGGTATTTTGGGCTGATGGCAGTAGGCATCAGATTGGAACGGGAAATGGCTGTATATATTGCTTTTGTATTAAATTATGCAGCTTATCTGGCGGAAATATTCCGTTCAGGTATTCAGTCAATTGACAAGGGGCAATATGAAGCGGCTGATGTTCTGGGTTTAAACCGAAAACAAACTATGAGCCAAATAGTTCTGCCCCAGGTTTTTAAACGGGTTATGCCTCCGATTGGCAATGAAGTTATTAATCTGGTAAAAGATACGGCTCTTGTATATATAATTGCCATGAGTGAGTTGTCACGGGCGGCCAGAATTCACGCAGTACGGGATGAAAATTTAATTCCGTTTGCTATTGCCGCAGTGTTTTATCTGCTCATGACTGCTATTGTACAGCAGTTTTTTAAATGGCTGGAATCAAAGCTTGATTATTATCATTAGGAGCGACGAAAACTATGGCTATGTTGCAGGCAACAGATATTCATAAGAAGTTTGGTCACCTGAAGGTTTTAAAAGGAGTTTCACTACAGGTGGAGAAAGGTGAAGTTATAGCCATTATCGGTCCGTCCGGTTCAGGGAAAAGCACTTTGTTGCGTTGTTTGAACCGCCTGGAAAGAATTGATCATGGTTGTATTGAAATTGAGGATGAGACTATGGTCAAAAATGGT
>JAQVWB010000124.1 GCA_028698695.1 Syntrophomonadaceae bacterium
CATAAAAGCAGCCAGAACCATCGATTTAGATGTGGCAGGCATCGATATCGTCGCAGATGATATCTCCAGGCCATTATCACAGCAGCATGCTGCTGTGATCCAAGTCAATGCAGCTCCCGGCTTGCGGATGCATCTATATCCCACCGAAGGGCAGGGAAGAAATGTGGCGGCAGATATTCTTGATCATATGTATCCGGATGGAACTCCGGTATCTATTCCTGTTATCTCGATTACCGGTACAAATGGTAAAACTACAGTTACCAGGATGATTCAGCATACATTGTCTCTGACTGGTAAAAAAATTGGAATGACTTGTTCCAGCGGCACTTTTATCGGTAAAGAATGCATTGCCAGCGGAGATAATACCGGACCATTAAGTGCCCGGTCTGTTCTTTATAATCAGAATGTGGAGATTGCAGTACTAGAAACAGCCAGAGGCGGTATTATCCGTAAAGGGCTGGGATATGACCTGGCTGACGTTGGAATCATTATAAATATAAGTGATGATCATTTAGGATTGGACGGTGTTAGCACCCTTGAGGAGATGGCTTTTGTCAAATCACTAGTAGTTGAGGCATTAAAGCCTGATGGGTATGCGGTTTTAAATGCTGACGACCACCTGACAGAGAATATTATTGCCAGAGTACGGTGCAATCTGATTTTATTTTCGCAGGACAGGGACAATCCTTTGCTTGAGAAACATATTAATGAAGGGGAAACTGCTATAGTTTTGGAAAATGATTCGATTTATCTATATAAAAATAGTATTAGAAAAACTTTGCTGAGAGTTGATCAGATACCTATTACTTTCGAGGGGAAAGCCGTCTTTAATATTGAGAATTCTTTAGCCGCGATGGCCGGACTTTTCGCATTGGGAACAGAGCCAAATCTTATAAGGACGGGCTTAATGTCTTTTATGCCTGATATATTTGATAACGCCGGCAGACTAAATCTTTTTGATATGGGTGATTTCAAGATATTAATCGATTATGGGCATAATATCAGTGGATACAATTCAGTGATCCAATTTGCCCAAAAAATAGATCATGAAAGATTGACAGGCGTTATTGGAATGCCTGGGGACAGGATTGACGATGCGATTTTTGAAGTTGGGAAAATTTCCGGACAGGTTTTTACTAAGCTTTATATTAAAGAAGATAGTAATTTAAGAGGAAGAAAGCCAGGTGCTGTTGCCGGTATTTTATACCATGGAGCTCTCAGCGCGGGGGCCTTAAAAGAAAATATCGCAATTATTTCATCAGAAATAGAGGCACTGGAAACTGCGATTAATAATGCTGCTGAGGGAGATTTAATTATAATGTTTTATGAGAATTTTGAGGCTGTTTGTGAATTAGTGCAAAATTTTATAAAACAAAAGGTCAAACCAATAAACCTATATCCACCCGTAAATGCTGATATACCGACTTATTGTCCGGCAGAAATTATGCAATAAGCATTATTGAAATACTCTAAACATTTATTAATAGATGCTCACTGATCAGGTGGGCGTTTATTATTTAATCTGCGTAGGATCATCAATCCGGATATGATAGTTAATCTATTTTAAGCCTTTGAAAGTTTTATGGTAAAATTAATTAAATTTAAATAGAGAAGGCATTGTTTATGAAAATGAAAATAGCAGAAAAAATATTTATAATTGCTGGACTGGTTATTATACTCTGCATTAGCGGAGGAGTGTATTTAGACAATAAAGTTGATAAAGTACTGGAAAAGTCAAGCAGTCTGGGAGCATTTCTGACTGAATTAAATTCAGCTGAAAAGTCATCGACGATGCCAAATGCTGATAATAGTACTAATACTGATCAGGAAGACCAATCAGGAGGTAAAAACTCATTATCAACTGAAAGTCCGCCTTCATCTGCTTCTGATTTAGTCTTTGATGATAGTATTGAAGCAATCATTCAAACCAAACTTGATAAACCAATTGAACGCAAAGATAAAATAAAAGTTGCATTGATTCTGATAAGACGACTCAGTGTAGATGAAATAACATATTTCTATGATCTTATTACCCTGGGTAATTATACCAGCGAAGACATTCGCCGGGCACGTGCTATTCTTTCTGACAACCTCAATGAAGAGGAAATGGAAACCCTGCGCAGCTTGGCCAAAAAATATGACTTTACTCCTTAAGCTTGCCTGCACAAGAACTTAATGTATGCTGAATCTGCCTAGAATATAAATGCTGGAAATATTACCTTATTCATTTTCGGGAGGAGAATCAATGATCGATATCCATGTACATATATTGCCCGGCTTTGATGATGGGGCTGCTGATATTGATACTGCAAGGGAAATGGCAGCAATGGCCGTTGCCAATGGCATACATACTGTTATTGCCACACCTCATGTGATAAGCGGAGTGTCTGAACATAATAGCTGGGAAATAGCAACTGCAGTTGAGGAACTAAATCTGCTCCTTACGCAAAAAGATATTGCTTTAAAAGTATGCCCCGGGGCCGAATACTATCTGGAACCTGATTTGCCGGCAAGACAAGCCGCAGGGGAATTGCTGACCTTAAATAACAGTAAATACCTGCTGATAGAATTGCCGGCTGCCCAGGTGCCGGTTTATACAGAACAGGTTTTATATGAGCTTCAATTGCAGGGGATTACTCCGGTCATTGCTCACCCGGAGAGAAATAATGGTTTTATAACCAAACCAAAGCTTTTAGGGGAACTAATCAAAAAGGGCAATCTAAGTCAAATTACTACCGGCAGCGTGACGGGACTTTTCGGGCAGACCGTTAAAAAAACTGCGCTGTTTTTCCTCCGCCAGGGCTGGGGACACGTGATAGCATCGGATGCACATTCAAATATAAGAAGAATTCCTGAGTTATTGACTGCTGCCGGCGAACTTAAAAAAATAGGCGGCGATCAATTCAGCCAGAGTTTACTTATTGATAATCCCTTAAGCATAATGGAAGGGAACCCGCTTCAGCCACTTCACCCAATATCAGCCAGGAAATCATTTTTTCACCATCGGGATCATGTTATTAGTGATTAGCAATGTCGATTAATTGCAGAAAGTATTAATCCTTTCCAAAATAATCATCTGATTTTCCTCCCTCAGGATGATAGTTTTTTTCCATATACTCCAGATAAAATGTAACTACAAGAAGATTCTCTAACTGGATAATTAAGTTTCCGGAGCGATGACCCATGGATACGAATTTGGGCGTCTTAATCCACGGAGAGCGAGTGACGCAACCGGCCGCGCTTTGTTACAGCGGCCTTTTGTGTCTTTATTATGTTATTCAAACAAGCTTAGATGATTAACATTAATATATATCTGTTATTTGAAGGGGGGGATATCGACCACTTGATGCCAAATAAAAGAGGGAAAGGAGTGAAAGAATGAAAAGAAGAGGCAGAAAGTATTTAGCAATAATAACGGTCTTAATGTTTCTGGTAAGTTTTTTTCCGGGCTATAGCTTAGCTGAAGAATCAGGTGATTTATTACCACCTGAAAGTGAATTACAACAATCAGAGCAGATCGTTCCCGATGAACCATCGGCAGTGGAACAACAAACCTATGAAATCCAATATCTGCTGAATGACTCTGACGGGCCGGTTCCAGGACTGGAGTCAATACGCGGCCTTGCTGATGTTGGTACTACTGTCACCGTATCGCATCCAGAAACAGAGGGTTACCAGGTTATAGACGATCAAGCAGCAGAACTGGTTATAAGCGAAGATGCGGATCAGAATCAGGTAATTATCTATTATCAGGCATCTGAAGCACTGCCAACAGCCTTGGATGATCAAGTAAGCTTAACGGTAAAATATGTCATGGTTTTGGATGATGGAAGCGAAGAACTCATAGATACAGAAATTATAGAAAACATGGATAGAGGAACAGTTTTTCCCGGAAGCGATTTTGTCAAGTACTATGATTCTTTGGAATTTATAGGCAGCGATCCTGAAGAAATTACCCTGGACAAAGAAGAAAACGATATTGCCTTGTTCTATCAGGAAAAAGAGCAAAGCATTATCGAAGATAATCCTGATGGATTGAGCGAATTTTCCACCGGTATAACCAAAGCAACAGACTTCTATTATCCCCCATCATTAAGGAAGGTGAAGTCAATGATGCTGAACGGTACCGGCGGCTTGACCTGGCCCAATCCGGGAGCGATTAATCTGACTAAAACCGCCCAGCCGGTTCCGGGCTCAGAAACCCAGTGGCAGCTAACCTTAACCATTGAGGGTAAGAATATTCAAACTATCAGTGATGTGGTACTGGTAATCGATAAATCCACCAGCATGAATACTGGCAGCAAGATGGCCAACACCAAATTGGCAGCCAAGGAATTTGTTGATCAACTCTTGCTGCCAGATGGAGCCACCCGTATCGCCGCGGTTTCCTTTGATGGCGATCCACATATGGTTGCTGATTTTACCGACTATACCGGCAAAGCAGCATTGAAAACGGCTATAGACGGTATTTCCGCCGGTGGAGGAACCAACATACAAGCCAGCATCCGCCAGGCCCAGATCTTATTAGCAGCTTCATCGGCTACTAATAAAATCATGGTTTTGCTTGGTGATGGTGAACCAACTTACAGCTTCAGGGTTAGCGATGCCAGCGGGATTACGTTGACTGGACATACGGGTTGGTGGGGCCAGACTCCAGTAATCACCTATGACAATCCCCAGATAACCGCTATAAATTATAGTGAGAGAGTAGGGAGCGGAAATTCCTACACCCTTAGTGATACTTATCACTATCAAATACCCTGCCCAACACATGGAAGTCATGCAACGACATTCCCGGCAAATAATGGTATTCCAACCATTTACGAAGCCGGCCTGGCTAAAGATGCAGGCACCAAGATTTATGCTGTTGCCCTGCAGGCAGGTACTAATGGGCAAGAGGTTTTACAGGCATGCCAGGACAGCGGTTACTATCCACTTAACAGCTCTGATTTGAGCGGCCTAAGTGGGGCTTTCGGAGAGATTGCCGGACAAATTGCGTATGCGGCCAGCAATGGCGTTGTAATAGACCCCATGGGAACAATGTTCGACCTGGTCAGCAATGAATCCGAAATAACTGTTTCCCAGGGATCTGTTACTATTGACCCGGCCAATACCATCAACTGGAATACAGGTAACATTGCAGAAGGCACTCCGGCAACCATGACTTATATCGTCCAGATAAAAGACGGTGCCGATGCCAATATTAACTATCCGACCAATCAGACCACCACCTTCAGCTATACCGATGTTTATGGGGAGCCCGCAACAAGTGATTTTGAGATACCGCAAGTATCTATCGGCGGCGGCAGCATCCTCATGAAGGGCTATCGGGTAAATGAAGCCGGTCAACCTATTAATTCATCGGGTGTAGTGGTTGACAGACCAGACCAGGCCCAAAGGCTGTATGACAACACCTACTCCACAACACCATTGTCATACAACCAGACCTATCAGGTTACACAATCTGGAGTAACTGGCTATCAATATGTCAAATATGTCTGGAATGAAGCAACCGGGATTGCGGAAACGGTTGATGTCTACCTGCAATCATCAGCACCTACCCAGATTGTATGGTTTGGCTATAAGGAGTTAACCGAACTACCATACGCAGTCAAATATTATGTCAATAATGTAGAGCAGTCTGCCTGGGAAGAAAATGGTACTGTACCGTCAAACAGTCCAATAGTGAGTACAGTTCCTGATAAAACTCCGGTAGGGTATTCACTGGACACAACAGCCTCTACATCTTTGCCATTTACGGTGACTATAAGTGAGCATGTAATTAGCGTGTACTACACGCCAAACGCCTACACGGTGACCTGGAAGAACTACGACGGTTCGATACTTGAAACGGATCTGAACGTAGCGTACGGAACAGACCCGAGCTACGATGGACTGACCCCGACCAAGGCAGCGACGGCGCAGTACAGCTACACCTTTGCAGGCTGGACACCGACAGTGGAAGCCGTAACCGGTAATGCGACCTATACGGCGACCTTCACCGAAACGACCAACGCCTACACGGTGACCTGGAAGAACTACGACGGTTCGATACTTGAAACGGATCTGAACGTAGCGTACGGAACAGACCCGAGCTACGATGGAGCAGAGCCGAGCAAGGCAGCGACGGCGCAGTACAGCTACACCTTTGCAGGCTGGACACCGACAGTGGAAGCCGTAACCGGTAATGCGACCTATACGGCGACCTTCACCGAAACGACCAACGCCTACACGGTGACCTGG
>JAQVWB010000125.1 GCA_028698695.1 Syntrophomonadaceae bacterium
ACTTTATATTAAGGCATCGCGTAGTTAAAACAATGCGTGATTATCTTGACAGCAAAGGATTTTTGGAAATAGAAACTCCGATGTTAACAAAAAGTTCACCTGAAGGGGCCAGAGATTATCTGGTGCCCAGCCGGGTTCATCCCGGAGAGTTTTTTGCCCTGCCTCAATCACCGCAGATATTTAAACAAATTTTGATGGTAGCGGGAATGGAAAAATATTTTCAGGTGGTACGCTGTTTTCGTGATGAAGATTTAAGAGCTGACCGTCAACCCGAATTTACACAGTTGGATATGGAAATGTCTTTTATTGATGAAGAGGATGTTATGCAACTGGTAGAAGAAATGATGACTCTAATATTTGAACGGGGTATGGGTAAAAAAATTGCTACTCCCTTCAAGCGTTTAACCTATGACGAAGCTATGTGCAGATATGGTTCGGATAAGCCTGATCTGCGTTTTGGTCTGGATATTATGGAATTGACTGATCTGGTAAGGGAAGTGGAATTTAAAGTATTTTCTTCTGCGGTACAATCCGGTGGGGTTGTCAGGGGAATTAATGCCAAAGGTTGTGCCGGTTTTACGCGCAAGGAAATAGATGAACTGACCAAATTGGCAACTGATAATGGTGCGCGGGGATTAGCCTGGATCATTGTAACCGAGGAAGAGTTAAGATCACCAATTACCAAGTTTTTTACCAGTGATCAGATGAATGCAGTTTTACATGCTATGGATGCTCAGCCGGGGGACTTGTTGTTATTTAGTGCTGATACTGTCAGTACCGTGGCCAGAGTGCTGGGTAATATACGCCTGGAATTAGCCCGACGCATGAATTTAATTAATAATAACGAATTATCTTTTGTATGGTTAACTGGATTCCCTTTGCTGGAGTATGACGAAGAAGAAAAACGCTATGTAGCGGTACATCATATGTTTACTTCTCCCCGTCCCGAAGATATTCCCTTGCTGGACAGCAATCCTGATATGGTGAAAGCCCGTGCTTATGATCTGGTTTTAAATGGTACGGAGATTGGCGGGGGGAGTATCAGAATTCATCGGCGTGATTTACAGGAAAAGATGTTTGCTCTGGTAGGAATGACTATGGAGGAAGCTAAAGAAAAGTTTGGTTATATGCTGGAAGCTTTTGAATATGGCACTCCACCACATGGAGGTATTGCTTTTGGAATAGACCGGCTGATTATGATAATGGCAGGCAGAAATAGTATTCGTGATGTTATCGCTTTCCCGAAAACTCAAAGTGCTTCCTGTGCAATGACGGAAGCACCATCTCCGGTTAGTTCCAGACAGCTTCGGGAACTTTCGTTACTGATTCGAGAAAAATAGCAGATATTTGAGGGAAAACTGGGGTATTATGACAGAGGGGATTTCTTGAATTACCGCGATAATTGTGATATTATTCAAGCACAAGCAAAAAACAAATAAGTCAGGAAATCCCTGCTGTGTTCGTGTGATCAGCCGAATGTTTTTGCCAACACCAAAAACTAGGGAACCCGGACTCCGTGTGTGGACTGTATACCTGTTTACCAGGAAACAAAAGATACATGGGAGGGCACCCACCTGCTGAGTCAGGTTTAAACTACGGCACCACGGCTCGGTGGGGTTTTTTCGTGTAAGTGCAGCATCATCAATAATCCTCCCGCGAACTCGATTTTTATCCTCGTAATTTATTCCCCCAATACTACTTTTATTTTGTTATCCTTTAAACTCAAGTCTTATTTTTATCTAAGTTTTGCAGGAGATTGCAAGTTTTTGGTTAATGTTACTAATGTTGAAAAAATATATTAGTTAAACTGCCTCAAAGAAATTAACATTGAATATTGGACTGATGTCGGAAGAGTGTAAATATTTTTATTTAATGCAGGAAAAACATACTGGGAGGTAGAATAAATGAGCTACTGGGATAAGGAAAAAGAGTGTATGTCCCGCTCTGATCTGGGGATACTCCAACTCAGACGATTAAAGGAAACGGTTTTCAGGCTGTATGCATTTGTGCCAGCTTATCAGCAAAAAATGGATGAAGCGGGTATAAAGCCAGATGGCATACGAACGCTGGATGATTTGGAAAAGCTGCCCTTTACGACTAAGAATGATTTACGCGATAACTATCCATTTGGATTGTTTGCATTACCCATGAGTGAAGTGGTCAGGATACATTCTTCTTCCGGTACTACGGGTAAGCCCACTGTAGTAGGTTATTCCAAAAAAGACATTGATATATGGGCAGAACTTATGGCCAGAGCATTAACCAGTGCTGGTGCCAGCAGATTATCGGTAATTCAAAACTCTTACGGTTATGGATTATTTACTGGTGGATTAGGGGTGCATTATGGAGCAGAAAAGTTGGGGGCTTCTGTAATACCTACTTCGGGTGGTAACACCAAACGGCAAATAATGTTAATGCAGGATTTTGGGACTACAGTATTAACCTGCACACCATCATATGCGTTACTTATGCATGAGGTTATGCAGGAAATGGGGGTTTCACCCTTAGATTTGAAACTGGAAGCAGGTATTTTTGGAGCAGAACCGTGGTCAGAGAATATGCGCCGCGAAATTGAAAACAAGCTGGAAATAAATGCTTTTGATATATATGGTCTTAGTGAGATTATTGGACCAGGTGTAGCCATAGAATGTTATTGTAAAAAAGGTTTGCATATAGCGGAAGATCATTTCATTGCTGAAATTATTGATCCTGATACCGGTGAAGTTTTACCGGAGGGTGCATTTGGAGAATTAGTCATAACTACCATAACCAAAGAAGCCTTGCCAATTATCCGTTATCGCACCCGGGATCTTACTACATTAAATAAGAGTGTTTGCGAATGTGGAAGAACGCACGTGCGTATGGAAAAAGTGCTTGGCCGTTCAGATGATATGGTCATTATCAGAGGGGTTAACGTATTCCCCTCCATGGTGGAACATGTGTTGCTCAACATTCCCGGGGTAGAGCCGTATTATCTTTTGGTAGTTGACCGCAAGGGTAATCTGGACCAATTGGAGGTTCAGGTGGAAGTATCAGAAAGTATATTCAGTGACGAAATACGAAAACTGGAAGAACTGGGGGCAACAATAACTAAAGAACTTGAAAGTGCATTGGGTGTTAGTGTCAAGGTTCGTCTGGTTGAACCAAAATCAATTGAACGTAGTGAAGGCAAGGCCAAACGCGTCATTGATCGCAGGAACATATAAGGAGGCACAGAATGGCTAAACAAATTTCCGTATTTTTAGAAAACAAAGCAGGACGTTTATCAAGCGTTACCAGAGTTCTTGGTGAAGCTGGAATAAATATTCGGGCACTTTCCATAGCAGACACCTCAGATTTTGGAATCTTAAGGATTATTGTAAATGATCCGGAACGGGCATACAAAATTCTGAAAGAGGCAGGCTTTACCGTTAGCGAAACCGAAGTAATAGCAGTAAAGGTATCTGACTCTCCAGGAGGATTGGCTGCTGTATTGGAACAAATGTCAGATCAAAACTTAAATATTGAGTATCTTTATGCTTTCCTGGGTACCTCAGGAGATGATGCCCTCGTTATTTTCAAAGTTGAAGATATTGAACATGCCAGGAAAGCTTTTACTGCCAAAGGAATTCCGTTTTTAGAGGAGAATCAATTGTACCGTTTATAAAATGAAGTATCTCCGTTTCGAGATACTTCTTAATGTTTTATAAACTGGCATATAATACTCCATGCCCTGGTAATTATGTATAAAGTTTCCCTGATCATTGCAGTAACAGTTACAGTAATAGTTGCAGCATTTATAGCGAAACCCCTATAAAGGAGGTGAATTCCATGAAAAAGGCTATCGGTCTGGGTCTGTTAGTAGGTGTATTTTTTGCAATATTTGTAGCATTCCAAGGATTTTTGGGAGCCAGTGCATTTTACATTGCAGCTGTAGCTATGGCTATGTTTGCAGTAATAGGACCTTTTGGGGATTATCTTAAGACTGCAATTGCTATGTTGATCGGAGTTGCGGTAGGTTTAGCCTCTATGATTACTCTCGCTCTGTTTATGCCTCTGCCACCCGATAACCTGATGTATGTGGCAATAGTGTCCGGTGTTGCCTTGTTCCTGTTGGTGCTGCTTTCAGTTACAGGATTAAGGATTGACGCAATGTTTTTGGGATGGGCAGCCTATCTTTCCGCTATCTACAGTACTTATGTATCAGATGCGGCAGCTTTGGCTACCCAGGCTGCTCCTGCAGCAGTAGGAGTATGTGTTTCCCTGTTGGTTGGGATGGTATTGTCCTTACTGGTTATCAAAATTGCTATGGCAGTAAATCAATAACGAAGGGAGGGAATCAGGTTGCTCAGAAATCGAAGAATGAAACAGTTGCTTGTATTGTTTATGGCTTTGTCGCTGGCGTTGGCTCCGGCACTGACAGCTACTGCTGCACAGGGTCCGGCCCCGCAAAAAATTCTGGATAACGAATTAGTGGTATCCAATTTTGGCGATGATGGCAATATAGCAGAAATGCAAGTATTAAATCATCTGAGGGTGTTTGGTAATGGGACTTATAATATTGTAGATAACAGTCAGTACAAACTGACCTCGGTACGAAATCTATATGGTTCGGAAAAAATAACTACCAAAGATAATCATCTCAACATTAAAGTAAGCCCTAAAGGAGAGCAGGCCTTTGATGATTTATACTACCTGGCTACGCTTGATCAGGGAGAAATAGCCAAAATAAATATGCCAGTCAGTGTTAAACTGGAATACTATCTGGATGGGAAAAAGGTAAAGCCATCCGATTTGAGCGGTAAAACCGGACATATTAAGATAGTATGTTATCTGGAGAACACCACTGGACAAACCAAAGAAATAGAGTTTACTGATTCAAAGGGTCAGACAATAAAGAAAGAGGCCGAAGTGTTTACCCCCTATGTTGTTTCACTGTCGGGATGGGAGCTTGCCAATGCAAAATTCTCCAATATCAATGCTCCTGGCGTAGCTGGTGAATCTCCGGAAGGTGTACTGGCTAATGTTCAGGGTATTACCCAGGTAAGTTGGACGGTACCTCTGGTACCACCCAAATATCCGGCTAAACAATATACAGTATTGGAAGCTGATGGAAAAGACATTGAACTGCCCAGTTTTAAAATTGCGGTAATTCCTATTGTGCCTACTACCTCGGAAATTGATTCGCTGGGTACGGTTCAGAATAGTCTTAATCAACTGTACGATGGTTTTGATGCCATTCAAAAAGGGGTTGGCAATAGTGCCCAGGATGCAACTTTGCTGTTTGGACTTAATAAAGTCGAAGGCGGTGTAAAGCAAATCAGTGAAGCGCTGGGTTCATTATCAGAACTTCTCCTGAAAATAAGAGTTGGGTTAATGACCCCGGGTTTTGATGCTGCCAGTTATACTACTGCCAAAGGATCGGATTCTGCCGGTAAAACCCCGGGAGTAAAAGATGCCGTAGGATTAATGAAAAAGAGTGTTGACGGACAATTGTTGCCGGCCATGGCGTTTCAGAAATCGGCATTAACTACTATGCAGACTGCGATTGGTACTGCCGGTGATGGTGCAGTGGAACCAACTGCTACAACCAGTATTTATAACGATATCAATTATCTGAAAGCTGCAGTTGCAGGGACACCTGCACAAAAGGTAATTACTGATTCCATTGAACCTAAACTGCAGGCTGTTGGTACTAATGTTGGTGCTTTCCGTGACGGTGGCAATATGACTACCCCCAGTGGTTCCATGGCTTTCCCGGCCAGTGTAACCGCAGTTGAAATGGGAAGCAAACTGTTATCCGAGAGTCTGGGTAAGGCAGACGGCGGATTAACGATGATGGTATTAGGAATGGGAGCTTTGGATGCCAATGGCAAACCCATGAAAGCCATGAACAATGGAAAACCTGCCAGCATTCTGTATGCTATGGAATATCTGCAGGACAGCATTGACGGACAACTGGTTCCAGGTATTAAACAAATCCAGGAGGGTACCGGTAAAATAGGCAGCGGTGCCGGGGATGCCAAAGATGCTATTGCAAATGGTTTACAGACCTTCGAGTCAATTCCGGTGATAGTATCCAACCTGGAAGAAAACGCTGCTCAGGCTGATACTTTCCTGGGCAAGCCTGAGGGAGCACAAGGTACCGTTATGTATGTATTCCAGACTCCGGAAGTCAGCAAGCAAGGCAATGCAATGAAATATGGACTGGGTGTTATTGCGGTGGCTCTGATTGTATTAATTGCACTGGGAAGAC